>CACYFN010000014.1 GCA_902773675.1 uncultured Erysipelotrichaceae bacterium
CAATTTATCAATTAGATCAGAATATTAAGATATTCTGATATATTTAAAAGAACGACTTATAAATAATAGTCGTCCTTTTTGTTTGTCTTATAAAATTCTTCAGCAGCCTCGTCCATTTCTCTATTAATAGAACTAAGTGCTTTTTTTATTTCTGATTTATTAATTGTTTTAGGTGGATTAAATATAACTCTATGTTCTTTATCAGTTATTAAGTTTTTACTATTCATGTCATTAACAACTTGTCTAAAAAATCTAGATGTAGTTGGATCTTTGCTATTGGCATTTTTGCATAAATAAGTTATAAAATCTTTTCTTTCATCCATTCTTTTATCCATAACCGCATGAACAAAATCTCTATCTTCCTTTAATTCAGTATTTTTCATTTTTAGTTTTTGATTTTCCTTAATAAGTTTATCATTATCATTTTCAACTTTATTATTTCTATCTTTTTGATATTTTAAATTATCATTAATTGAAGATATATTATTAATTATATTTTTGTAGTTATCAAAATAATCAGTTATAGATTCAACATCTTTAATTAAATCTTGCAATCTTTCTTTTTGTTTATTATTAAGTTTATAACCACCAAGTCTAGATTCTTCTAAACCATATAATAAATCTTTCAACTCTTTTAAAGAGTTGTTTATCGATTTTATCTTATCATTGTTTTTATCAATACTTCTTTTGTTTATTTCAAGTTCTTTTTTTAACTCTTGATAATTAACCATATCTTTAACATAAATATCTTTATTTCTTCCTTTTTCTTTAGTTTTTAAAGTAGCATTTTCTTTTTCAAAATATTTATTAAAAGTATCAATACATTTTTCTCTCATAACATTTTGTATATGTTCAAGTCTTTCTTTAGTAAATACTGATGATTTATTTACTTGTTTTGATAAACCTGTTTTACAACCATCTTTAACTGGAACTCCAACTATATGCATATGTGGTGATGTTTCGTCTAAATGTACAACTGCATTTGTTATTTTAAACTCTGGAACTAGTCTTTCTAAATCATGCAAATGTTCTTCATATACATTAACCATTTCTCTTTTAAATTCAAAATCTTTTGAATCCCAATATTCTTTATTTCCAAGTTCAATTATAATCTCACAAGCAAGATCTCTTTTTTCATCTTTATTAACATATTCAAAATAATCATCAATTCTTCTACTAGGTCTAGATTGTTTATTGTTGTATTCAAGTCTTGCTTCTTCAAATTCAGTTTTATAAAATTCTTTAACATCATAAACAATATCATTAGTTCCTTTTAATTGATAAATATAATCATTATCATTTTCGTATTTTCTAAAATCATGATTATTTACTTTTGATAATTGTTGATAATTTTGTATTCCATTATTAGCTAGAGAAGAAGAACCACTTACATTATTTCTAGCATTACTTCTTGCTGATGCTTTTCTGTTTTTATTACTTCCAAGATGAAATGAATAAGGTAATTCAGTCATATAATTCCTCCTTTTTAGTGTGGGTTAGTATATCCCATATCATGGTCATCCAAGATATATAACCCCCTAGATATCTTGTACGGATTCTCCATACAAGATTTCGTGGACTAAGGATTACTCCTTAGAATCCTCTTTAGTAGTCTTTACAAACGAAGTAACAATTCCTAACTTAAACTTATTTGATAAGTTTTCAGGATTGTCTATATCTTTAATAATAGGAATTAACTTTAAAACTTTTTCATCTTTTTCTAGGTCGAAAAATATTTCTTCAGGCATATCTTCTAAACTAAATTCAAATGTTGGGTGAATATGCAATTTAACACCATCTATATCTTTAAACTCTTTCATATAATCTTTTACTTGTGATTCTTTTAATGGATAACTAACATTAAGCATTACTGATTTATTATTTGAAATAAATTCTATTGGAACTTGTGATAAACCAAGTTCAGATAAACGACTAACTTTTTCAGTAAATAATGATTTTAATTTTATATCTATTAAATGTATCCCATTTGGATATCTTTCATCTTTTTCAAAAGTAAGCGATTCGATATATCTAGCTATAAATTCTTGTTTATCTTCTTTAGTCATTGTTTGCCACTCTGTAAGAAACATTGAAACATCTTTTCCATTTTGCATAAATATTCTTTGTAAATCTCTATCAGCCATAACTTTCTCTGGAGTGAATCTATTTCTATTTTTTAGTTCTTGTTCTTTTTCTAATTGTTTAGTTAATATATCCAGTTTTTCATTTATTACTTTTAAATCTTCCTTAAAGTCATCTAGTTCAACAACTTCTGACATATAAGCTTTTTTGATTCTTTCTTTTTGCTTTGTTAAATTAATTATTTCTCTTTCAATATCAGATTTATCAACTGACTTTTCTTTATCTGCAAATAGTGGTAAGAATAGTTCATTATATTCATTATCAAATCTTAATAATTGACCAACAATCTTTTCAAATTCTTCTTCAACATAAGACTCTCTAATATTTTCATGACAATCTTCACAATTGTAATAAACATATTTTTTTCTTTTACCACCAGAGCCTTTGCATTTCATTATCTTGCCACATTTAGGACATTTAAGTTTTTGAAAGAAAGTATAGACTCTATCTCTAGTATAGGTTCTTTGATTAATAATCTTTTGTGCTTGGCATTCTTCCCAAATATATCTTGGTATAATTGGATCAACAACATTCATATAAATAACTGGTTCAACATTTTTCCATTCTTTAAGTCTTTTATACATTTCATAATCTCCCATGTATAAACGATTATTTATTATTCTTTCAATATGAGTATCTTTCCAATTCTTATTTAATACTTTTTCTCCATTAAATATATTAGATATTTGTAAGAATGTTTTACCTTGTAAATATAAATCAAATACTCTTTTAATGATAGGAGCAGTAGCTGGATCTATTATTGTTTTTCTGTTTCCATCTTTTTTAAATCCTAAAGCTACTTGTCCAGGTAAATGACCAGACTTAATAGCACCATTTAAACCAAATTTAGTTCTTTCTGATACGATTTCAATTTCAAGTTGTGATAAGACAGTTAACATTCTTACAAAGAATCTCCCGTTAGCAGTAGAGGTATTAACATCATCTCTATCACATACTAAATAAGTATTATATTTTTCTAATTGTGAAATAAGTTCTTCTAAATCTCTAACAGAACGAGTAACTCTATCAAGTTTATAAGCAACGATATAATTGATTTTTCCATCTTTCATATCTTTAAGCATTTCTTGAAACTTTGGTCTATGTTCCATATCTTTAGCACTTATACCTGCATCACAATATACTTTATATACTTCATAACCTTTATAATTACATAATTGTTTTAACTTTTCTTCTTGTTCTCCTAAACTAAATCCTTCACGAGCTTGATCTTCAGTTGATACACGAATATAAATACCAGCAACTTTTCTTTCTTCTTCCATAAATCTCAACTCCTTTTACTAAAAAAGAGGAGACAATAGTATCTAGTAAAGTCTAAATACTACTGACTCCTCATTAAATTCAATATTATAAATATTCGATATATTGTGTTTTATTTTCATAGATGTACCTCCATTTCTAGAGTTACCTCTTTCATTGGTTATTTATAATATCACTTTTTGAAATTTTGTCAATTCCTTATTGAGGGAATAGTATTAAGAGCATTTAGCTAGTTTAAAGTATTTTTCTAGTTCTGATAAATTATGTTTATCATTTAAATTATTAATATAGAAAGTATCAACACCATTGAAGAACAGGAAAGTATAATCATTAATAATTACTTTGTGTGGATCTACATAAGCAAGATTACTAGGTTCTAATCTAATTAAATGACCTTTCTTTAGCGTTATAGGAGTAGAAGTATAATTCTTAGCCCAATCAATCTTTTTCTTTAAATCAGGGCTTAAATCAAGTTTTTCTTTAATAATATTTAACATATCATCACAACCTTTCTTAAACACAAAAAAACTTAATTCTTTCGAATTAAGCTTTATCTCAACATCGGTTGTTCCGACGATTTTTACAAATGGAGCGCATCACAGCCTTGGCAAGGCCGTATTCTAACCATTGAACCACGTTCGCGTGGAGGGGCCTACCGGATTCGAACCGGTGATCAGGGTGTTGCAGACCCACGCCTTAGCCACTTGGCTAAAGCCCCATCGCAATTAAGATTATAGCAAACATTACTATCTTTTTCAATCTTTTTATAATATTTTATGATTAAAAAGGAAGAAATATTATTTCTTCCACATTTCATAAATATTTTCATAATTATAATTTAATTCATTAGTTATTAATATTTTTCTTAAACCATACTGTTCAGTATAAGAATAAATTGTATCATCTACTAATAGAATAACTTCTCTATCTTTAACTAGCCAATCTTTAATATTATCTAACTCTGCTAAAAGAATTTTTTCACTTTTAACAGTATCCAATGCTTTATATAGTTTGTTTTCTTCAATAAAATAGTAATAATTATATTCTTTTTTTAATTCTTTGGAATTAGTAACTTTTTTATCAACAATTAAATTGTTATCAAAGAAAACATCATTCATAAAATAATCACTTTTAGATAATTCTTTTTTCTTATAATTATCATAAACAAGATACTTGGTTTGATCATTATCAATTTCTTCAATTGTTTTATCTTTAATATTGATTGTATACTCTTTCTTTTGTTTTCGATCAGTCACATAAATCAAATCTTCAACAACACCATTTATATAAGAGTCTTTTGTCAATTTTTGTTTCAATTTAAAACTAGTAACCTTGTCTTTATTGATATCATAATAATAAACATTTTCAATACCATTAACTGAACTATTATCAAATAAAACATAGTAATCTGAAACAACACAATCCATAACATTATCATACAAATCATAATCTAAAAACTTTTTATAACTTACTTTATTATTACCAATAACATATACACCTTTGTAATTCCAAATAAAATAAAGATTATCATTAGGAATGTTTTTTTGATAAATAATCAAATTTTTATAATACTTTTTCGTATTATTTTCTTTAGGAAATTTTAAATTATACTTCTTTAATTTTTTATTAATTTTTTTAAAATCAGGATTATTAGTATTCTGTAAATAATTAATTGAAACTTGCTGCTTACCCAAATTACAATAAACACCTTTTTCGTCATTCTTTTTATAAGTAGAAACGATACAGGTTAACTCATTACTTTTAAATTCTTCAATATTTTTAATAATTTTTTTATTTTTATTTAAATCTATATTTAGTGTATAAATATATGTATTCTTTTTATCTTTAATAATCAAATCATAATAATGATCATTTGAAATATAAAAGTGTTCTTTAATACTATATTTATCAATTTTATATTTAACAGTATGTTCTTTTTTTATTACCTTAAAAATACAAAATGTAATGAATATTATTATAATAATAAGAATTATTTTTTTTATATTCTTCATAACATCACCATATAAAAATTATAACAAAAATAAAAGCTAAAAACTAGCTTTTATTCTTCATTCCATTATTATATTCTTTCTTAACTTTTATCATATATTGTGATACTGCAGTTTCTAATTCCGGTAAAGCTGCGATATCAATATTAGATAATGTTACTAATTCTTTTACCGTATCAATATGAACTTTTCCCCAAATAATACCACCAGTTACTTTTAAATCATTAAACATATCTGGAGTAATTGAATTCAAAAAATAACCGAACAAAACTCTTTTTCTACCAATTAAGATTCTCTTATTAGTTAAAGCCACTACTCCACTCTCAAAGAATTGCAATGGATTATCATTCTTTTGAGCAATAAATGCATATAGCACTCTTTCATCAGGATTTAGATGCTTATCAATAATACTAGCATTTTGTCTAGGTCTCCAACCAACTGTTAGGGGATATTTTCTTTTGAATTTTAATACCCTTTTATAAACATCGGACATACTTCAACCTCCTTTATTTAATATATCCATTCTTTTTGAAAAATTCTTTATAATGCGCTTTATCAGTCAAACCATCTACTGCATCATGAACTTTTCCTTCGCCAACAACTACTAATGTAGGTGTTCCTAAACCATTAGAGAAATATTCATCAGAATTAAGTAGTGTTTGTTGATCATCTGCTTCTAAATTATCTGTATTTAAATAATTAATATTTAATTTATATTCATAGACCAGATTTTGTAAAATAGGTTCAGCGATCTGACAATAGTGGCAAGTTGGCCTAGCTATTAAAATAATTTGCTTTTCACTACCATTATACATTTCTAAATATTGATTAATATCAATTTGAATAAAATCTCCTTTTTCATCCTCTTTTACTGCTGCACTTTCAACTTGTGCATTATTATAAATTTCATCTCCATCATTTGATATTTCTTCACTATCATTTTTTACGCTTATTATTCCACTAACTACAATAGCTACTACTAATAAGACCAAGATTCCAATCAAACCATATTTTTCACTTTTACGCATAAATTCACTTCCTAAATATATTATATCATAGTTCAAAAAAATACAAAAAGAAAATGCTTACTTATTCATTTTCTTTTTTTCTAAATATTCTTCATACGGAATAGTTCTATCAGTAATAGTACCATTTTCATTTATTTCAATTACTCTATTTGCTACTGTAGAATTCAATTCATAATCACGAGATGTAAACAATACTTCACCTTGAAAATTACATAATCCTTTATTAAGAGAAGTAATTGCTTCTAGATCTAAATGATTAGTAGGTTCATCTAGAATTAAGAAATTAGGTTGTTCTAACATCATCTTAGATAACATACAGCGTGCTTTTTCACCTCCGGATAAAACACTAACTTTCTTAAAAACATCTTCACCAGAAAATAGCATTCTCCCCAAAAAGCCTCTAAGTACTGTCTCATCTTTGATATCATAAAATTGTCCAATCCATTCCATTATATTCTTTGTACTTTCAAAATATTCACCATTATCTTGTGGTAAATATCCTGGAATGATTGTTTTTCCCCATTCTATTTTACCTTTATCATATTTTTCTTTACCTATTAAAATATTAAATAAAGTTGTTTTTGCCATGTCATCATTAGCAAGAAAACAAATCTTATCGCCTTTTAAAACAGTAAATGACACCTTATCCAATACTTTTTTACCATCAACTATTTTTGTTAAGTTTTCTACTTTTAATATTTCCTTACCAGCTGGCTTTTCTATTTTAAAGTCAATGTATGGATATTTTCTACTAGATGGAATAATTTCATCTAATTCTATTTTCTCTAACATTTTCTTCCTAGAAGTAGCTTGTTTTGATTTTGATGCATTCGCAGAGAATCTAGCAATAAAAGCTTGGAGCTCTTTTATCTTTTCTTCTTTTTTCTTATTAGATTCACGCATCTGTTTTTGTAATAATTCACTTGATTCATACCAGAAATCATAATTACCTATATATAATTTCATCTTTCCATAATCAATATCAACAATATGAGTACAAACTTTATTTAAAAAGTGTCTATCATGAGAAACTATAATAACTGTATTATTAAAGTTAATTAAAAATTCTTCTAACCATCTAATAGCTTCAATATCTAATGAGTTTGTCGGTTCATCAAGAAGTAAAATATCAGGATTTCCAAATAAAGCTTGAGCTAGTAATATTTTTACACGTAGTTTTACTGACAGTTCTTTCATTAACTTATAATGGTCTTCTTCAGCAATTCCTAAATTATGCAATAATAAAGCTGCATCAGGTTCAGCATTCCAACCATCTAATTCCATGAATTCAGCTTCTAAATTAGCTAATTTCATACCATCTTCTTCAGTAAATTCTGTTTGTTCATACATTTTATTTTTTTCTTCCATGATTGAGTATAGTTTTGCATTTCCCATCATAACAACATCAATCACTCGATATTCATCAAATTCAAAGTGATCTTGTCTTAGAATAGAAACTCTCTCATTTTTACCAATTATTATTTCACCAGTTGTTGTTTCTAATTCACCACTTAACAATTGTAAAAATGTTGATTTGCCACTACCATTAGCTCCAATTAATCCATAACAATTACCATTAGTAAATTTTATATTAACATCCTCAAACAATGTTCTTTTCCCAAATCTTAAACTAACATTATTAACCTGTATCACATTATCACCTCAAAGCACCACTATTTTACAATATTAAAAATAAAAAGACAAGTGATCTTGTCTTATTGAATTTTTTTAACAAATTGCTTAATTGAATCATTATCATCAATAATATCTGTTAAAAAGTCACTACTATTATTATTTTCATCTCTTAAATATAGTAATTCTTTTACTTGCTTTTCTGTCTTTGAAGAAATACTTGATTTTCGTAATTCAGAAATAATTAAAGATACTAATAACAAGTGAAATTGATATTTATTCAATCTTTCTAATTCTTTAACAGAATAACTATCTAGTTTAGTATATGCTGAAGGATCACTTAAATATAAATTTCCATTAAAAATAGTATTAGCTGGTTCTATACCGTTAAGTAAAACCTGTTTATTACTTAAAGTTTCAATATCTCTTTCAATTATTAAAATATTTCCTACTAAATCATCTTTAGGAATAGTAGTTATTTTTTTACCAGAACCTTTTTTTGAAATTAATTTATAAGTATAACCTCTAAAAGAATTATTATAAAACAATAAATTTTTAGGTAATAAAATTCTATTTGTTGAAATAGTTGTTAAATACTCAGCGGTTTCTAAATCTATTGGTGTTTCGCGATCTGCTTTAAATATCTTTAACGCATGATTACGATATTTATAAACATCTCCTGTTCCACCATTAGCAATTTTTGTTAATCTCTTACCCGAAATATCTATATCTTTATTATCCAACTTATACCCCATTTGGATCTCCTCCGTTTATGACTTATTATAATAGCATAATGTTTTTTCTTTGTAAATTATCCTTTATAGAAATTAGATATAAATTTAGCAAACTCATAAAGTATGATATCGCTCTTATTAATTGCAAAGCTTTTACCTATAGCTTTACCTCCAATTGTTAATGATGAAATAATAGCTGTTACTAATAAACCCACTAATAAAATATTAAAATTATATTTTGTTATTAAAATAGCAGCAATTGTAGTACCAGCAGCACCAGAAATAACTCCACAAATATCACCAATAACATCACAACAAAAACTAGATACCTTATCAGCGTTTTTCTTAAATTTAACTGCAACATTAGCTCCTTTTACTTTTCTAGAATTCATTGAATGAAATACTGCTTCTTCAGCACTCGTTACTGCAACACCAATAATGTCAAATAAAATACCTATCATTATAAAAACTAATGTAATTATGATTCCTAATAATAAAGATAAATTAGGAATAGTACTATTAGCAATAAATGATAAGCAAAAAGAAATAATAAATGAAACAACTATTATTGTAATAATCCATTTAACATTAACTTTCTCTTTTTTAATTTTTTCTTTCTTTTTAGTTTCTTCAACTAAACTTTTAAATTCATTCTCTCTTTTTTTCATATTTTTCTCCATGTCGATATTATAGCACAAAAAAAAGTAGATAAACTACTTTAATTAGTAATTGTATGGCGATCATAATAGTTAACTTTGAGCCTTAGGTCAAGTAGGATTTCCCTGATTTCTACAAATCCGTTACCAGAAATGTGGTTCCCCTTTAAAGAAATCAATATGCCGTTACCAAACATACGACTTGATTACCACTTAGTGCCCACTACAATCCTATTATGAATTACACCCTAGGAGATTTCCTCACCAACTCTTTATTATTAGTTCTTTTTTGCAAGAATGATTTCAAGATGCAATACTTAATATAAGTGGCCGCTTATATAAAGTAAGATCATCTATCCCAAGATTCCCACTCAAGACAGGCTACACTGCACATAGCTTTCGCCACAATACAGGTTTTATCCAGTTTCGTAACTATGCATCAGCATGGTACGTATAGCTTCGCTACAACAACTGGTCTCCACAGAAACTGGGTCGAGATTCGTATGCCATTACGAGTCGCCCAACTCCCTTCATCTCCAGCATCCACCCCAAACTGGGCGTAAGAAGCAGACACCAAAGGTTTCATAGATATGCCTTTTAACGAATTTTTAAGCTCGTCTTCCTAATAAAGCATTTGACTAGAATAATGTGCCATCAATTGTAATGTAATTATACCACTTTTTAACTAAAATGTCAAATTTGACATCTATTATAATATATGCTTTTTTTAAAGTTTAACAATAGATTCTACTGTTATAGTTCCTTCTATTTCTTTTTGATAATGCTTTTTATCTTTTTCTTTTAATTCTTTTGAAAAGTATGGTTTAACATAATAACCATTTTCAATTAAATAATTAACATAATCAATACCAGGATTACTATTTTTCATATTAATAAGTAATTCTTTATTATACTGGTATGAATCAAAAACCTCATTAGATTCAGGATACTTTTTAACCAAAAAACTATTAGTAGTTTCCAAAAAATCACTCATGTATTCTATAGAAACACTGTTTTCCTTTTCATACTGTTCAAACATTTTCTGAATATTATCTAAATATGATTTGGCTTCTTCTTTACCTAAATAAATAGCTAACTCTTTTTCAATAATTTCCATTTTTCCATCACAATAAGCTTTTAAAACTACATCTGATCCAACCATATCACATAGTATTTTTACCATTGCTATTTCATATGGATAACTAGTATTTTCCCAATATGGTTCTTCTGAATAATATTCATCTTCTAATAATTCTGTTACACCTTCTCTAAAATATGTTGGTAAATTATAAGTATTCATATTTAAAAACACACTATGTAAGATTTCATGCCTTAAGACATCATGGTTTTCATTATCCCAATAAATATTAATAACATTTTCTAAATAATTATAATCTCCTAAATGTTCAGCAGAACTATCATACTTGTGATATTTAATATCAAGTTTTTTTAAATTAGCATAAGCCATTCTTTTATTAATAGATGGCATTTCTTCTATTAAAGTAGCTAAATCAAAAATAACTTCTCTTTCAGTATCAGTTAGATTAGGATTCTCAATAACAGCAGTCAAAATTAAATCTCTTTCATCATCAAGACTATAATTACCACTTTCTTTTTGTAATGTTTCAAATAATTCATCAGCTTCTTCTTCTGTTACTTTTAATTTTTGATTATTAAAAATATTTTTAGTATTATATTTTTGTAATATATAATGATTTGATCCACTATATGTTAAAGCCATTAGTAAAGTTAAAGAAATTGCTGTTTTTCCTGCTGACAATAAGTTTTTTTTCTTTAAGTCTTTCATCTAGTATCCCCCTAATGCCGCATATTATACCATATTTAGGGAAAAAAATAAACCCTTTGGGTTTATTTTGCTTTTATTTGGCCTATATACCAATTAATCATGCTTGGCCATGTACCACTTTCAGCATATCTACTACCGATAGCTTCAACAGTTGTTAAACCATGTGCATAATAATTATTATATAAGTTGTCGATCATTCCTGTTAATCCTTCATCAACAGAATTATATCTTTTGTAAGCTCCACAGCCATAACCTTTTTGGCCACCAAAATTATAGCAACCATTTGCTATTCTACTAGTACCATTACCAGTTTCATGCATCATAATAGCTGTAACGACATATGGATCAGCACCAACTTTTAAACTATGTTCAGCAATAGTTTTACCATGCCCTGCTAAAATCCCTCCTAAGCTTTTATTAAGCTTAGAACTTAATTCTTCCATAGTCATCCCTTGGTATACTTCTATTCTAAGAACTGATGCAGGAGCTGTTTCCATTTCAACTTCATTTAAAGATAAATTCTTAGAAACCTCTTTATTCTCTTTTTTATCGATTACTTGACTAGCATTAGTAGCAATACCTTTTGCAGCAACTTCGTCAATTTTTAGGTCCTTTAAACTAGTTTTTCCACTAGTTTGAAAAGAAATTCCTAAAGATATCATAAGTACCGCAACCATCATAATTATGCCACCGAGCTGTTCAATTTGCTTGCTTTTTTTCAAATTTCTTCACCTCAATTTATAAAAATTGATAGAATAATTTTACTCTAATTAAATATTTTTGTCAAATTATCAGAAACCTTGTATAATGAAATTGGTGATAATATGGATAAAATTAATACTTTAATTGAATGGATTAAAGAAAGTAAAAAAATTGTCTTTTTTGGAGGAGCAGGAGTATCAACTGAATCTGGTTTGAAAGATTTTAGAAGTGTTGATGGCTTATATAATGAAGTATATGATTATCCTCCTGAAGAAATTCTCTCTCATACATTCTTTATAAATAATACTGAGGAATTTTATAAGTTTTATAAAGACAAGCTAGATACTAGAAAATTCAAACCTAATATTACTCACGAAGTTTTAAGCGATTTAGAGAAAAAAGGTATTCTAAGCAGTGTTATTACTCAAAACATTGATGGTTTTCATCAAGATGCTGGAAGTAAAAAAGTACTAGAGTTGCATGGTTCAATCAAGAGAAACTATTGCATGGATTGTGGTAAGTTTTATGATGATAAATATGTTTTTTCAAGCAAAGGTATTCCTAAATGCCAATGTGGCGGTCTTATTAAACCTGATGTAGTATTATATGAAGAAGGACTTGATAATAATGTAGTTAATGAAGCAATTCATGAAATTGCACAAGCTGACTTACTTATTGTTGGTGGAACAAGTCTCAATGTTTACCCTGCTGCTTCTTACTTAGGTTTCTTTCGAGGAAAACATTCTGTTTTAATTAATCGTGATAAAACTCCATATGATAATCGTTGCGATTTAGTAATAAATGATAACTTAGGAAAAGTATTTACGGAAATAAAAAAAGAAATTATTGATTAATTTCTTTTTTAATTTGATATTACTTCTATATTTTTTTCATGAATAATATAGTCATCATCTACCCAAATATCATAAACAATTTTTTTATCAACTAAATTATCCGGTCCAATATACTTTAATGATAGTTCTGTTCTACCTGGTTTTATAGAATTAACATTAAAGATTCTTTTTCCTCCACAGCCGACAATATTAGCTGGGCAATTAGAATAATCTGTATATGAACTAATCTCAACTATTCCTTTTCTGCTTAAATTATGTTCCCAATGATATCCAGTCGATGAATTATCATATAGTTTTATTTCATAAGATGTTTTTCCACTATTAATATAATTCTTTTCATATATTCCCTCGTTAGCTAATAATTTAAGTGCTTTATCTTTGGAAATATTATACTCTAAAATATTTAGTTTGTTTTTATTTTCATCATAATAGCTGCTTAAATAAAAATCTAGATCTTCTCTTAATTCCTTCTCTTTTAACTGATCTTTAAATTCTAAAAGTATTGGAATATTATCACTATAGTTATTACTCAAATATTCAATATCTATATCATCTTTTATTTGATAACGCTTAATATTCCTTTTAGCTATAATAACATCTACAGAAAACAAATTAATAAAAGTATAAATAATAGTAATTATAATAACATAGTAATTTAAAATATTTATTTTATCTTTAACAATATAAACTACAGTTGGTATTAATAAAATACCTTCAGTAATTAAAGCTACATAAACTCCTAATCTTAACAAAGTATAACCATAGGCTTGTTCATATAAATTCATACGATAAAATGACGAAACAATTATAATTAATGTTAAAAAAACCATTACAATACTCATAGATTTAGTATATTTATTTTTTTCACTTTGCTTAGCTAATAAAATAATTACTAAATTAATTACTGAGATAATCATTAATTCAAAGAAACCACTTCGAGCATACTGAGCATAATTAATATTTGAAGCTACACTATGTAAAAATAATGATTTTATTTGAATGATATCAAATAAGATATATATAATATTTAAAGCTGTAGTTAATACTTTCATAGTAAACAAGTCAATTTTAAATTTACTCTTTTGCTCTTTATTTTTTAATTCATTTAAAACAAACATTAATGAAGCATTTAAATATACATATAGAATAATCATAATAATAATTCGATAAATGATATTTCCAATCGATAAATCTTCAAGCAAGTCATTTATCCAAGTAAATAATCCAGCAAATACTTCATCTGCCATACACAATAACCAAAATACCAATAATACAATCGGAATAATTATTAAGATTGCTTTTATTTTTTTCTTGCTATTAGTATCTAGCTTTAATTTTAAATCAAAGTATTTAACAGCACTTTTAACTGCTTTATCAATATACTCTATCGGCTTAAAAAATATATTAAAAATATTTTTTAAAAAAGCTAATAATTGTACAGGTTTATTAATTGTATAAATAAACATCAAAGCATAAAGTATAGGGATAATTACAATATTAAATTCATTAAAAATATTATCATGAACAAAATACATACAAGATAAAATAATTATTGGTATAAAAAATAATAATCCTCTTTTATTCTTTATTAATTTATTTAATTTTAAATAATAATATAAAAATACTAATAAAGGTAATGTAAATAAAATCACATTAATACCTAAACTTTGTTTAACTATTAAAATTGAATTTAGTATTACTAATACTAACGTAAACAAGAATACATTTTTCATCTTATTCCTCCTAATCTAATCTAAAAGTCTTTGGTGCAAATCTATATACTAAATATAATGCTAATATAATATAAATAGCTGTGAATAATAATCCCAAAAGAGAAAACGTAATTGAATTCATTGTTACATTTGTCATCATATAACTAACCATATAAGTAATTAAAGTAACAAATGAATAACTTATTTTTTTTACTTCTAAATTTTTATTAAATGGTTGAAGTAAATAATAAATTACTAAATAATGAACCGAAAAGAACACACTTAGAAAGATTATAAATAAAAACGTAGTTATAATTATTAAGACATTATAATCATTACTTAGTATTAGAAGTATAACATTACCTAGTCCAATTACTAAAGCTGGTAATAAATTAACTTTACTTACTGTCAATAAACGTTTTTTAAATAATCCTAATAAGTTTTCAGGTTTACGATAAAAATTATAATTTAACATCGCATGATCACAATTAAAAAACATTGCTTGAGTAATAATAGCTCCCCTATTAACAAAATACATGATAACCACAAACCAACCTAGATTGTTATGTAATAATGAGCTAATTGCCTCGGAATATTTTAAATCTGTTAATACTAAGTAACCTCCTAATAAATATAGTCCTAATAAAATTAAACTATATTTTTTAGCACTTCTAATTAATATTTCTTTATGTCTTTCAAAGAAAATAGTATTAAATAAAGTATATCCTTTTTTACCAATTAATTTCTTATTATCTATCTTTTTATCTTTTTCTTTTACTTCTACCATTGCTTGTCGTAAATAATCTTTATCATTTTTAGGATTCATAATATTAACAATTGAAAATAACTTTTGATAAATCAATTTATAATCATTAGCTTTAAATAAATAATTAGCTGAAATTATACCTATAATAATAACTATTACTGTAATAATCATAATTAATTTTAATGAGATATAAACACCTATAAATGGTAAAGCTCCAATAGCTATTAAAGTAACTAAGACAGTAATATAATACTTAGTATTACTGTACCAGATGTAATGATATTTCTTATAAAAAATAATATTTAAAGCTTCACCTATAAATCTTATAAAAAAGGTAAATAAAATTAATACTAAACTATAAATAATTGGACTATTAATTAAATAGCCAAAGAATAATATACAGATACTATTCAATACTAAATTAGATAGCTGATTCCAAAGTAAATCAGCTTTAGCCATTTTATTAGCATTAACACGAAATAAATTTATTGAAAAATATTTTTTCTTACTACTATTCAATAATTTATTATTAATAAAGAAACCAATAATAGTAAGTATAAAATAAATATGAAAATAAGTTTTAATAAAAGTATTTGGAAATAATTCATAACATCCAACAAAAATTATAAAGAAATAGAAAAACTTTAAGAATAGTGATCTTAAAATAAAGAAAACTATTATAACAATATTGGCTATTTTTTTTAGGATACCACTCTTATAAATATCATCTGTTAGTAAGTCTTTTAAGATAGGTAATCCTCTTAATACATAGAGAAAAGAATTAACCATATAGGCTATATCAAACTCTAATGATTTTGTTAAATAATTAATCATTTGCTTCTTCCTTTAACTGATTAATTATTTTATCTTTATAATTTTTTGTATTTAAATTCTTTTTTTCAATTAATTCTAATCGTTTATTACTTATAACAACTATTTCATCACAAATATCAATAGCTAATTCTAATATATGAGTAGAAAATATAATTATATGATCTTTCTTTAATGATTTTAATAGTTTTTTCATATCTTCTTGAACAACAATATCTAGGGCAGTTAATGGTTCATCTAGAAGAATTACTTTTGGATTTGCAATTATATTAATTAGAATTTGCATTTTATTCTTCATACCATGTGAGTATTCTTTTAATAAAATATCTTGATCTTCTTTAGATAATTGTACTAAATCAAAGTAGTCATCAAGACTTTTTTTCTTATCAATTTTACTTTCATTAATATCTAAAAAGAATTGTAAAAATTCTTTACCCGTTAAAAACTCTGGTACTACAGGAGTTGCGGTAGCATAACCAATCTCATCTACTGTTAATTTTTTTCCATCAAGTAAAAATTTACCACTATCAATATCAATGTCTTCATTTAAACAATTGAAAAAGGTTGTTTTTCCAGCACCATTTCTTCCAAGTAAACCATATATTTTACCTGATTCAAAAGAAAAATTAATATTATCTAAAACTTCTTTTTCTCCATAGTTTTTAGTTAAATTACTTATTTCTAATTTCATTTAATCACTTCCATTAATATTATTGTTTTTTCTCCCATATTTTTCTAATAGCATTTAATGATAAAGTTGATAAAACAAAACCAATTACTGGGACTAATGATGTTAAAAAAACATTTGATACTTTACTTATAAAGTATGAATATAAAACAACTACTAAATAAGTTAAAATAGCAATAGTTATCTTTCTAGTAAGAGATGTTTCCCAGGCTTTATCTTTTTCTACTCTCTTATTTCTTTTTTTTATTTGTTCAATTTCTTTTTCTAATTCTTTCATATTTACTCCAATCTAAATTCTATTTTTCCTTTGCCTTTACTACATTTAACACTAGCAATACTACCATTTATTATCGTAAGAGATGGTCCTTTATGAGATATATCAGCATCATAAATAATTGGAATATCTAAATCTCCTAAAACACTATCCTTTAAACAGCTTTTTACATCATAATCAAAATATGTTTTTTCTGCTCCAAATCTTCCAAAAATAATTCCTTTAGTATATTTAAAATACCCCAATTCATTAAACTTCCATAGAACTCTAATGACTTCTTCCATCGATAATTCACAATTGTCAAAGTACCAAATAATTCCATCATTTTTATATTTCTCATTAAATTTATTAATACCATCATATTTAGTACCAGCAAGTTCAGCTATAATATCAAAGCAACCACCAATAATTCTTCCGGTGAATTCAGCTTTTTTACCATCTAGTGTTTTCCAATTGACTTTTTCAGTTAAATTTAAACCTTCTAAACCAGTAATCTTTTCTAGCCTCTCATTTTCATATAATTCATAACTTTCTTCACTTAGTTTATTACCAGTAATGATATCTAAAAAATCATAATGTGCTTGATAGAAAGTATCCTCTCCAAATGAAGAAAAATTATTTCCATAAATAGTTGCAATATCACAATTAGTAGTAATTGGATATAAGAGACCTGTTGGATCAGAAAAGCCACAAATATATTTTGGATTTTTCTTTATTAAATCAAAATCAATATAAGGTAATATTTCTACTAAAAATTCTCCTCCACCTGCACAAATAAGCATCTTGATGTCACTATTTTGAAACATTTCATTTACTTCTTTAGCCCTAATCTTTTTGTCAGCGCTTCTACCTTTTTTACCTGTAAAAATATTTTCAGATAAAAGTGTCCTATAACCTTGTTCCTTAAAGTATTTATCTGCGCTTTTATATTTTTTTATTTTAAATTTATCTTCAGCTGAAGCTGAAGGAGCAGGTACTCCTATTAAATCATTTTTCTTTAGAAACATCGGATATTTCATCTTGATCATCCTTCTTCTTAACTAATTTCAAAACTATTAAATAAATTATTAAAATTATAAATCCTGCTGCAGTAATAATAATTCCTGTAGTAGTTAAGCTACTAGTATCAAATTTACTTAAATTAGCAGTTTTCATTACAATTGCTTTAGAAACAATACTAGCAATTACTATTCCTACTCCACTAGCTATTAATGATTTAGCAAATGTTTTTATCCATTTATAAACAGACCATTGTAATAAAGCTATTAATAGTAAATCAATAATCATAGCAATAAATAAAATTATTTTAAATTTCATTGATATTAAAAATTTATAACCTTTTAAGACTTCTTTTTCCGTTTTAGTCATATTTTTACTAGCATTTTCCAATGCTTGCTTATAAGCTCTAGACAAGTCTTTTCCTTCTAATTGATCATAAGCATTGTCAATCATTTCATCAGTTATTTCTTTACCAACTTTTTCTTCGATAACTTGACGATTATCTTTTATAAAATTTAACATATCTTGCTCTAATGCTACTTCATCAATATTATCAGTATCTATTAGTCCTTCTACTGTTGTATCTAAATATTCTTCAAGTAAGCCTTGCATTTCAGGACTATTTAGCATTTCTTGGACTCTAGGATCATCAGTTATTTCTTTTATTTGTTCTTCAGTAATAATATTATTCTCAACATTATAGTTTCTAGGGACAATTCTTTGAACAATAGTTTCTTTGATTACTCCATTAACTAAAATATTTTTTATATTAAAACTAATTGCTAAAAGAAATATTATATCTATTAAGATAAATACTAGTATAGCAATTAATACTTTTTTAATAACTTTCATAATACTCACCTCATATAACTAATTATATCATAAAAAAAGAAAATCATTAGACTTTCTTTATTTAGCTTACATTATCTTTTCATAATTGTTGTAAGTTGTATTTTCTATTAAGTAATCATTTAATGGAAAAGTCTTTTTAGGCAATTCATTATATCCATTTTTCAATTGTGCTTCATAGTAATCAAATAATTCTTTAAACCTTGCATAATGGACTATTTCTCTTTGTCTTAACCATAGAAGTGGACCTATAACATCAGGGTCATCAGTTAAATCAATTAAATTTTCATAAACAGCTCTAGCTTTTTGCTCAGCTGCCATATCTTCTGATAAATCTGACAAAGGATCTCCAGTAGTAGCAAAGTAAGCAGTTGTAAATGGTACTCCATTAGCATCTACTGGAAATAATGCTTTAGCATGTTCTGCATAGTGAGTATCTAATCCGGCTTCTTTTAGTTCTTCTAAAGTAGCATCTTTCATTAACTGATAAATCATTGTCTCGAGCATTTCAACATGTCCTAATTCTTCTGTTCCAATATCGTTAAGTAAAGCCTGTCCTTTAGCATCAGGCATAGTCAATCGCTGATTTAAATATCTTAGAGCTGCACCTAATTCACCATTAGCTCCTCCATATTGAGTTACTAAGTACTTAGCCATCCTTAAATCTTTTTTCTTAATATTAACAGGATATTGTAATCGTTTTACATATTTAAACATTTTTTACCTCCCATGGCCATTCTTTAAACCATTGAAATGAATTTGAATTTATTAAACCATCAATAGTCATCGGACCATATTTAGATTCATATTCTTTAATTAATTGTTCTTCTTGCCTTAAATAATCTTGGAATAGCATTAACATGCTTTGATCATTAGGATGTACATCTAAATATAAGTTTAAATCATGAGCTGCAAAACAAATAGCTTGCAATTTAAATAGACTTTCTTCTTGTTCGTTTCTAGGTACTAGTTTCTGATAATTATAATTCTTATATCCACTATATAAATTATTAAACATATTACCCTTTTCAAATCCTTCTTTAGGATTAAATAATTCTTTTCCTTGATTATTCATATTATATAAATTATTATTTCTATTCATATAATACCAATCATAATTATAGTTATACATAATATCTCCCTTCTTTTTAGTTTATTCCCATCATAGGCTTTGGTATAGGTAAATACCTAGAAAAACATTGACTTTTTTAAGAAAATTTGCTATAATATTCACTCAATTAAAGGGGGTTAGTTGTATGAAAAAAGCTTTAGAAGAAATTAAACAAATTCTTGCTAAAAAAGGAACTATATCTGAAGATGAATTTAACAACTTACTAAACAGAAATAAATTAACTGGAGAGGAAATTGAAGAAATATCTGATTTCCTAATTTTCAATGAAATAAAAATTACTAAAGAAAAAAACAGTATAGAAAGCAATCAAAAGCAACTTGATAATTTAGACGTTGATGCTAATGAACTTGAAGCTATTGAAGAAATATCTAATGATGAATTAAAAAATATTGATAAGATTGATGTTGGAGCTATTTTTAAATCTAATACTAGTGCAATTCGTTTATATTTAAATGCAATTGGTAAAATACCTTTATTAACTGAAGAAGAAGAAAAAGAAGTTACTCAAAGAGTTGTTGAAGGAGATAAAGAAGCTTTCAAAAAATTAATAGATTCTAACTTAAGATTAGTTGTATCAATAGCAAGACGTTATATTAATCGTGGAGTTGATTTCTTAGACCTAGTTGAAGAAGGTAATCTTGGATTAATTAGAGCAGTTGAAAAATTTGATCCTAGTAAAGGTTATAGATTTTCTACTTATGCGACTTGGTGGATAAGACAAGCAATTACTAGAGCTATTGCAGATATGTCTAGAACTGTTAGAATACCTGTTCATGCTCATGAAACGTTATTAAAAGCTAATCGTCTTGAAAAAGATTATGAGCTTGAGAATTATGGTGAATCAATGCCTGATGAAGAATTAGCTGCTATTATTTATACTGATAATCGTAATTTACTTAAAATTGATAAATTTAGACCAAAAATGGGTGAAAAGGTAGCTGAAGGTAAAAATGTTTTCAATAAAGATGTAAAGCCATTAACTTTTATGAGAGGTTCATCAAGAATTGCCGCTGTTAATGCACCTTATTATGCTAAATTAAAAGAGGATACTGATAAACTTAAAGAAATAAGAAAACAAGCACGCATAGTTGATACTGTTTCTTTAGATGTTCCTATTGGTGAAGATGAAGATTCATTCTTAGGTGATTTCGTAGTTGATGAATCTAATGATACAGAAAAGATTGTAGATAATATTATGTTACACGATCTTCTTATGGAAGTATTAGATGAAACATTTGCAAAGGATCCTAGAGCTAAACGTGTTTTAATTGAACGTTTTGAGTTAGATGGAAAAGATAGAAAAACACTTGATCAATTAGGAAAAGAATTGGGTGTAACTAGAGAAAGAGTTAGACAAATAGAAGCTAAAGCTTTAAGAAAACTTAGACATCCGTCTCGTAAGAAAAAATTAAGAGATTATTATGAATAATCTCTTATTTTTTTATATCTTTCAATACTTGTCTAAATAGTTCTTTTACATCATCATGAGTAATACTACTTTCTACCTCATTAAATGGAATAAATTCTACTTTTGATACTTCTTTTTCCTGAGGTTTTAATTCTCCTCCTGTTGCTTTTCCTAAGAAGAAGACAACATCTTTCATTACACCTTCTTTTGGGCTATAACTTATTGTATAGCGATAATTAGTGTCTACTTCAATATCAATACCAGTTTCTTCTTTTACCTCTCTAATAGCAGTTTCTTTCTCTGTCTCTCCTTTTTCCATATGACCTTTAGGGAAAGAAACATGTCCAGCATTATGTTTAACAACAAGCACTTTTTCATTATCAATAACTATTGCTCCACATGATTTTTCTTGTTTCACACTATCATTCCTTTCTTTTTCATTATAACATAAAAAAAGAATAGTAAACTCACTATTCTCTTTTTATTATTTAATTTTATTTTCTTTTATACCTTTTTCTCTTAAACTTTGAAGCTCTAATTCACGAGCATGTTCTTTAGCTTGTCTAGCTGATCTTAATTTAGATAATGCATTTTCAAATTCTTGTAAATGAGTTGCTTGTTTAGCAAATTCTCTCATATCTTGTTTTGATCTTACATTTTGGGAAATTTTCTTAGCAATTTCACTCTTCTTATAAGCTACTACTTCTTCTAATAAAGCTTCTGCATTTGGCTGTTTTAAAATTTTATTTAAAAGAACTTTGTCAGGTACAACTTTTTCTTCTGCATCTATTAAAACTCCATGAATCATTTGCATATATTGTTCAACTTGTGCTTCATCAACTGTTTCTGTTTCAAAATATGCACTCATAATATCTCTTTTAGTTTTAGCAATATGTCTTTTTTCTTCAGTTGTTAGTTTCTTTGGTTCTGCTTTTTCATAACTTGTACATCCTGTTACTTTAAATTCTTCTAATCTCTTATCTGCTCTATATACTTGATGACCATCAGTTATGAATTCATACTTATCAATTGTTTGTTTCTTTCTGTCACCAATCTTTGGACAAGTAAATACTCCAAATTTTGCACAGTTTTCAGCACATAAATGTAATTTACATTTATCATTTACTTCTGCAACTAAAGATGGTTCAATATGCTTTAAAACTACTCGTCCTTCTTTTTTGATTAATATAAATTTCTTTTCTTCTTGTTCTTCAATATTTTTTACATTTTCCATTCTCTCAACCCCCTATGTCAAATGCGTATACATTATACCATATTTTAATAAAAATGTCAATTAACACTTGTAAAACCAGCTAAAAAATGGTAAAATATACTTGTTATTCAGATGGCGTCATTGGTGAAGTGGTTAACACGCTAGTTTGTGGCACTAGTATGCGTGAGTTCGATTCTCACATGGCGCCCCAGTTTAAAAGCAAAAGGACTTGTAAAAAAGTCCTTTTTATGTTATTATGTATGTAGCAAGAAATCTTGCATAAAATAAAAATGGGAACATTCAGTTTCGCTAGTTGAATGTCTACCCAAATATTTAGCTAGACATTTAATCTATGAAGATTAGATGCCTTTTTTTATTACTATAATCAAAATGATTAAAAGGAATAAAATGATAGAGATGAGCTTTAAAACTTTTATCATAAAAGTTTTAGTTTTCATTTTATCAAACCTCCTTTCTTCTAGAAGATAAGAAGGTAGACATCCAACAACTAAATGTTCCTAATTGCAATATAGCATTATCTCTAGTAAAAATCAATCGAACATACATAGTTTTGCTATATTTTTCAATAGTTTATCATAAAAGTAATAAATCTTTTCATTTTTCGAAATATATGATATATTTAATTCAAGTAATTTAGTCAATTTGGGTTTATAGATTTGTGCCGATTTTTCGTAAACACGTTTAATTGAGACCCCAGTTTAGAATAAAAAGATTCTTTTTAAAAGATTTTTTTTTAATAAAATGTTATAATAGTATATATTAATAAAAGTAAGGAGAATTATATGAATTATAAGAAAATAGTAGTTGCTGGCGGAGGTGTTTTGGGAAGTCAAATTGCTTTTCAATCAGCTTATTGTGGATACGATGTAACAAT
>CACYFN010000015.1 GCA_902773675.1 uncultured Erysipelotrichaceae bacterium
TAATCTTTATTTATTCTTATATAATTTATTCCCATTTTATAATAATCACCTAACATATTTCTTAATTTATAATTATAGATATGCATTAAATTATTTTTAATTTTAATTCGATATTTATTATTAAATCTATCTAATAAATAAGAATTATCTGAAAGTTTATATTTAGATACCATTACTTCTTCATAACCAGATATAATTAATTCTAAATTAGGGTGTTTTTGATATCTCTTATGATAATTATCTATTAATTCTTTAATTTGCTTATCATTTAATTCATATGAAAGTGTTACTTTATCTACTCCTAATGAATGAAGATAAGCTACTGTATAAGAATTAGTTACATTAAGTGAAAAATCAGTATCAGCACTTTTATATTTATAAACACTACCTAATTCCCCTACTAATAATTTTTCATTATAATTAGGTAAATATTCTAAAACTCTATCTAATTTTAAAATTGAATTATCTAAATTCTTATGTAAATCTATATTATCTACATATACAATGTCACAATCTTCATAATCATTAATATCAGATATTAAAATACATTTCTTATTTACTACATCAAAACTAGGTACATTAATACTATATCTACCTTTAATTACTTCTTTTTTTATTAATCTTTTTGAATTTAATAATTCTACTCCTTTTCTTCTTAAATCATTGAGTATTTTTACTGGTATAAATAAATCATTATTGTAATCAATACTAATATTATTTAAACTATATATAGTATTACCTAATTTACTCATTTGTTTAATTATATCTTCTTTTGTAGTAGGACTATTTATAGCTTTTTCTATTATATTATCACTATACACTTCAATATTATTTTTATTATCACTAATTACTAATTTAATAGGTTGATTCTCTCTAATATATAAATCCATATTAATAGGTATTTTTCTCATATTATTAATTAAACTATTAATATTACTTAATTGTTCAATATCAGTAGTTTTAACTATAATACTATTAATACTTACTTTATCTTTAATAGGTATATTAATAATATCACCTTTAATAGAATGATTAACTTTATTATTATTCTTATACATAGTAGTAACATTAAAACCAATATCACTATCAAGTATTCTAATACCATCACCAATATTTAGATAATCATTTAATTTAATAGTTATTTTATTATTTTTATAATCAATTACTTTACCTATTTCAATTCCCATATGATTAGGTCGATAATTATTAGTAAAGTTATCATTAACTTCATGAAAGATAAATCCTTTAGTAAATTTACGATTAAATATTTTTTTAAGTTCTTTAATATCATTTTCATTAATATCAATAATACCTTTATTAATATAAGAATCAATTGCTCTTCGATATAAACTAACAACCATATATACATATTCAGGTCTTTTCATTCTACCTTCAATTTTAAGTGAATCTACTCCAATATCAATTAATTTGTCAATATTAAATATTGTATTTAAATCTTTAGTACTTAATAAATATTTATCTTTATTTATTTTTTTACCATCTTTAACTAAATCATATGGTTGACGACAACACTGCGCGCATGATCCTCTATTACCACTTCTACCACCTATTAAACTACTCATTAAACATTGACCTGAATAACTTATACATAAAGCACCATGAATAAATATTTCAAGTTCTATATTAGTATTATCTTTTATCTCTTTTATAAGTTCAATTGGAGTTTCACGAGCAAGTACTACTCTTGATAGTCCTAATTCTTCCATTAATTTAGTACCTTCTAAATTATGAATATGAGCTTGTGTTGAAGCATGTATTTCTAAATTAGGATATGTTTTTCTAACTAAATCTATCATGCCCAAATCTTGCATTATAACAGCATCTACACCTAATTTATGTATAAATTCAACATACTCAAGAAGTAAATCTACTTCTGAATCATATATTAAAGTATTAATAGTAATATACACTTTAATACCATATAAATGACATAAATTAATAGCTTCTTCTAATTCTTCATTAGAAAAATTATTTGCAAATGCTCTTGCCCCATACATTTTACCACTTAAATATACTGCATCACATCCAGCTGCAATAGCCGCTTTTAAGCTATCCATTGATCCTGCTGGCGCAAGTAATTCTGGTTTCTTCATTAAATCACCCAATTTCTTCAAATATTATACTAAAAATTAGAAATAACTACAAATTAATTTTAAATTGATGTATAATAATCTTGTAAAACGATAGGAGGTTAAATATGAATGGAGTAAAAGTTTTACAATATGGATGCGGTAAAATGTCCGTATATGCCATGCGATATGTAATAGAAAATGGTGGTACTATTGTAGGAGCAGTTGATATAAATCCAAATATAATTGGTAAAGATATTGGATCTATCATAGGTTCTAAAGATTTAGGTATAAAAGTAACTGATGTTAAAGATGTAGAAGAATTAATTAGAAATACTAAACCTGATATTTGTATTATTATGACAATGAGTTTGCTTAGTGATTGTAAAGACGCACTTTTAACATGTGCACGATTAGGAGTAAATGCAATTACTACTTGTGAAGAAGCATTCTACCCAATGAATTCTAACCCTACATTAACTAAAGAAATTGACGAATTAGCCAAAGCTAATAATTGTACAATAACAGGTAGTGGTTACCAAGATGCATTCTGGGGTAACTTAATTACAACTCTAGCAGGAGCAACTCATAATATTACTAAAATAGTTGGTAGTTCATCATATAATGTTGAAGATTATGGTATAGCTTTAGCTAAAGCTCATGGGGCAGGTCTTACTTTAGATGAATTTGATAAAAGTATTGCTAGTGTAGATAGAATTAGTGATGAAGAAAGAAATAAATTAATTAATAGTGGTAAATTCCTACCAAGTTATATGTGGAATGTAAATGGATGGTTATGTGATAAATTAGGTTTAACTGTCGTAAATCAATCTCAAAAATGTGTACCTACTACACATACTGAAGATATAGAATCATCTACTCTAGGTATGACTATATTAGCTGGAAATGCAACTGGAATGAGTGCTATTGTAACAACTACTACTAAAGAAGGAATAACTTTAGAAACAGAATGTATTGGTAAAGTTTATTCTAAAGATGATGTAGATACTAATAAATGGACTGTATATGGAGAACCTGATACAACACTTGTTATAACTAAACCAGATACAGTAGAATTAACATGTGCAACTATAGTAAATAGAATACCAGATGTAATAAATTCTAAACCAGGTTATATTCCAACATCTCAAATGAGAGAATTGAAGCCTATTATAAAATAACTTAATTTTAAGTTATTTTTTTCCATCAAAATAATAAAAAGATGATATAATATACTTAGAAAGAAGGGATAACATGATTAATTTTACAAATTCAAAAGAAATATTTAACACATATAGTGGTTCTGAAAAAAAGAAAAAACTAATTTATGAAAATGATAAATACTTAGTAAAATTTCCAGATCCAATAAGACAAAAAAATAAAAGTATTTCATATATTAATAACGCTTTTTCTGAATATATTGGAAGTAATATATTTAGTATATGTGGATTTGATACTCAAGAAACATTGCTTGGAGTATATAATTATAATGGAAAAGATAAAATTGTATGTGCTTGTAAAGATTTTTTAGATGATAACAAAATATTATTTGAATTTGAAAAATTAGCTTTAAGTTCAAATCCTGATAAAAAAATCGATACAGAATTAACTGATATAATTAGTGTATTAAATGAAAATAGCAATTTAATAAATAGTAATATTATTAAAGAAAACTTTTATAAAATGTTTATTATTGATTCCTTAATCGGTAATACAGACAGACACAATGGTAACTGGGGATTTATTTTACAAGAAGATAAAAATGAATTTACATTTTCTAAAATATATGATTGTGGCTCTTGTCTTAATCCCCTACTTGATGATGAAGAATTAAAACTACTAGATGAAGTAGAAATTAAAAATTTAGCTATCAACTGTTATTCTTGTTTAAAAGAAAATGGAAAGAAAATAAACTATATGGAATATATAACCAGCCTAAAAAATGAGGATTGCAATAAAGCAATAATAAATATATTTAATGATATCGATATTAATAAAATTAATGATTTTATATCTAATATTGAATGTATATCACCAATCAGAAAAAGTTTTTATAAATCAATCATTAATATTAGATATGAATTATTAAATAAAGCATATAAAAAGTTACTAAATATTTAGTAACTTTATTTTTGGGTAAAATAACCAGGTAATTCTGTTGTATCAATTCTTGCATATGTTTTATTTAGATAACTACTATTATATGTAGAACCATTACCACCTACTATTAAAGTAGAACCTTTAAACATATTATTAGATCTTTCTACTAAATCAGTAGTAAATAAATCACTTGTATATATTGTTTTAAGCTTAGTACAATATGCAAACATATTAGTCATATCAGTAACACTTCTAGTATCAAAATTACTAATATCAATTTCTTCTAAATTAGAACATCCATAAAAAATACCATTAAAAGATGTAACATTTTTAGTATCAAAATGAGATAAATCAATATTTTTTAAACTAGAACAATAAGTAAACATATGATTCATATCAGTAATATCTCCAGTTTCAAAATTACCAAAATTAACACTCTCTAAACTAGTACATCCCCTAAATATCCATGAAATATCTTCCATATTAGTAGTATCAAAATTAGATAAATCAATACTCTTTAATCCAGTACAATCATAAAACATTCCTCTAATAATAGTCGCACTACTAGTATCAAAATTAGATAAATCAATAGTTTCTAATCCTCTACAATCTCTAAAAGTACTATCAAAATTAGTAACATTACTTGTATCAAAATTAGTAACATCTAATTCAGTTAAACTCCTACAATTACAAAACATATACCCCATAGTATCAGCATTACTTGTATCAAAATTAGTTACATCAATTGATTTTAAAGATTCACAATTATAAAACATATGATTTAATTTAGTAACATTAGATGTATCAAAACCACTTACATCTAATTCTTCTAGTTTATTACAATTTCCAAACATATAACTTAAATCTTCACTACTACTAGTATCAAAATTAGAAACATCCAATTCTTCTAAATTAGTATCTCCATAAAACATTGCCTTCATAGTAGTAACATTAGATGTATCAAAATTAGTTACATCAATACTTTTTAAAGAAGCATCCTTATAAAACATACCAGACATATCGGTTACATTAGAAGTATCAAAATTAGTTACATCTAGTTCTTCAACTTTAACCATTGCAAACATATATTTCATATTAGTAACATTAGATGTATCAAAACCACTTACATCAATGTCTTCCAAATTTTCACATTTAGCAAATAAATATCCCATATCAGTAACATTACTAGTATCCATATTATCAGGCCATATTATTTCTTTTAAATTAGTATCTCCATAAAACATATATAACATACTAGTCACACTACTTAAATCTAAATTTCTTAAATCAGCTGATTCCATATTAGTATAACCATAAAATAATTTAGATAAATCTTTAGAATTATATTTAACTAATCCACTATCAGATGTAATATAAATATCATATACTCCATTATTATTAACATAATATTCAGTTACCTTTTCATCATCAAAAGAAGAAATATCAAAACTTCCTTCATAATTATCAGGTATATCTTCTTTACTAACAAAATATATATTACCAATATTATTTTTAACAATACCTAAATCTTCATTTATTAAAGTATCAAACTTATTAGTATCAATATGAACAATATTACCACTAAAATTGATTAAAATAACAACATCTTCTAATGCATAAACATAACTAGTTATACCTATTAATAAAAATAATAATATTAGTATTAATTTCTTTCTTTTAATAATAAATAAAATAATTGCAAGTATACTTATAAATAAAAGTATTATATATTTATATATATTATCCATAGTACTAGGATTAACATCAATAATAACTTCACTTTTACTATCTACTTCTTGTAATTTTAAACTTATTGAAAAATCATCTAAATTATATACTAAATTATCATCATATACTTCATCTATATATTTAATAATTACATATATATAAAAACTATCATTCTTCTTTATAATATCATCATTATATTCATACTTAATATCAATATAATCACCATTATAATTATTAACAATATCTTTTATCTTATAATCTTTATTACTATTATTCTTAAAAATAATTTTATATTTAACAAAATCAGAAACATTATAAAATTCTATCTTAGAACTTATATTATTATCTACATTAGAAGGATCACTTACAACAATACTATTACTTTTATCAGCAATACTAATACTATCAATAGTAAAATCAGCATTAGTAGCACTTACACTAGAAATACCAACAAATAATACACTTAATATAATTATTACTACATATAATCTTCTCATACCATATCCTCCCATATTATTATAGCACATTTTTTAAATAATAACACGTATAATATTAGAAACAATAAAACAAAGTACAATTCCAATTATTAAAGGAATAATAAAAGAAATAATTGTCCACTTTATACTATTAGTTTCACGCTTTATAGTTAGTAATGTAGTAGAACATGGAAAATGAAATAAAGTAAATATAAGTACACTAATAGCTGTAATAAATGTCCACCCATTACTAACCAAAATATTTTTTAAAACATTTAAATTACTAATATCAATTAAACTATTATTAGACATGTATATCATAAGCATTATAGGAATAACTATTTCATTAGCTGGAAATCCTAGTAAAAATGCAAGCAATATTACTCCATCCATACCAAGTAATAATCCAAAATTATTTAATATATTACTTAAATGATTTAAAATATTCATATCACTAATATAAATATTATTTAAAAGCCATATAATTAAACCAGCTGGAATAGATACAATAACAGCTCTACCAAGTACAAATAAAGTTCTATCAAATATAGATCTAATTATTACTTTAAAAATTAATGGTTTTCTATATGGAGGAAGTTCTAAAATAAAAGAAGATTGAATACCTTTTAAAATAGTAATAGAAAGTATTTTAGACACAATAAAAGTCATAAAAATACTAATTAATATAATAATAGTAAGTAATAATATACTTAAAAAAGAATTAAAAACACTAGAACTAACACCAATAAAAAATATTGTTAAAATAGTAATAATAGTAGGAAATCTCCCATTACAAGGTATAAAACTATTAGTAAGTATTGCAATTAATCTTTCCCTTTTAGAATCAATTATCCTACTTCCTGTAACCCCTACTGCATTACATCCAAACCCCATCATCATAGTTAAAGCTTGCTTTCCACATGCATTACTTTTATTAAATAACCCATCCATATTAAAAGCAATTCTAGGAAGTATTCCTAAATCCTCTAACAAAGTAAATAATGGAAAAAATATCGCCATAGGAGGTAACATAACAGCTATTACCCAAGTAGTTACTCTATATATACCATCCATTAAAGGTTCATATATAATACTAGGAATATGTATATTAATTAATATATTTTTTAAATTATTACCAATATAATTAAACAATCTAAATAATAAATCAGATGGATAATTAGCTCCTCTTATTGATATATAAAATATAAGTACTAAAAGTATTATCATAATAGGTATACCCGTTACTTTATTAGTAAGTATCCTATCAATTTTAAAATTATACTTTTTATTATTAATAACTACTTTTTTAGCTATATCTTCACTATTTTTAACAATATTACCTAATATACTATTATTAATATCAATATTATTATCATTTAAATAAAGTCTACATTGTTTAACTTTTTCATTTATATATTTATCACTACTACCAACTATTAAATATTTAATAGCTTCAAATCTAGATTTAGTATTTAATATTTTGATACACTCTTCAATTTTAGAATTATAATTAATTTGAAAAGAATTATTACTTTTAAAATTATTAATAGTATCTATTAGTTTATCAATACCTATTTTCTTTCTCGCACTTATCCCAATAACTGGTATATTTAAAATACTAGCTAACTTATCATAATCAATAATAATATTATTCTTTTTGGCTTCATCTATTAAATTAATACATAATATTACATTATTAGTAACTTCTAATGTTTGAAGCACAATATTTAAATTTCTTTCAAGAACTAAAGCATCACAAACTATTAAAGCAATATCATAATTACCATTTATAATAAAATCACTAGTAACCTCTTCTTCCTTAGAATGAGGAATCAAAGAATAAGCACCAGGTAAATCATATATTTCTAAATCCTTATAATAACCTTTCGCAATACCAACAGTCTTACCTGTCCAATTACCAGTATGTTGATGCATACCAGTAAGTTCATTAAATAAAGTACTTTTACCTACATTAGGATTTCCAATCAAAGCAATTTTAGTCATTAACTTCACCAACAATAATATTTAAAGCATCCTTATTTCTAATAGCTATTAAAGAATTTTTAATTAAATAAGCATTTATTCCATTACTAATTAAAATTAACTTTATATTAGTTCCTTCTATAAGACCTAAATCATATAATCTAACACGTATATCATCATTACAATTAATCTTAGTAACATATCCACTTTCCCCTATTTTTAAATCACATAAAGACATGCCAAAACACCTCTATTATATAATATGTTTAATTATTTTTAAGGTTAAAAAAAAGTGCCTAAGCACTTATCTACGTTTACTTAATTTTTTAATTTTACCTAATGTTTCACTATCCGCACTTAATAATCCTTCAATAGGTTTATCTTCATTAATATTACAAATAATTCTAGCTAACTTCATAGTACAATCAACTTCTTCAAACCATGGCTTATTCTTAATTTCTTCTGGTACATAATTTAAATTAGTAACATATAACTTATTAAATATTCCTTCATTATAAGCTTTATCAAATATTTCATAACCCTTAGTAAATAATCCAAAAGTGGCTACTAAATAAATATTACCTACTCCATTTTTTCTTAATTGTTTAGCAGAATCTAGTATAGATCCACCTGATGCAATCATATCATCAACAATAATTACATCCTTACCTTTAATATCTCCCTCATATAAAAACTTATGCTTCATAATTGGATTAGAACCATTAGTAACAGTATTATAATCTCTTTGCTTATAAAATATTCCAAGTGGTAAATCACCTAAAATATTCGCATAAAAACTAGCACGAGGAATAGCCCCAAAATCAGGACTACCAATCATTGTTTTAGAAGAATCAAATACCTCATTTTCAAGTATCTTTAATATAATATCATCACTACAATAAAAATTATCAATTGGCATATATAATGAAGCATTATCACATGCTGATTTATTATGTACATCAGCAGTAATCAACTCTTTAACACCATAACTACCTAATTCACCTAAAGACATAGCAAGATCTAATGATTCTCTCCCATTTCTCTTATCTTGTCTAGACTGATATAAATAAGGCATAACAACAGTTATCTTTCTCGCATGACCACAAGTTGCATTAATCATTCTCTTAATATCTTGATAATGCTCATCAGGCATCATATGATGAACCCCAACTTGACATTTATAAGTAATTGAATAATTAGATACATCACTTAAAATAAAAACATCCTTACCTCTAATAGATTCATCATAAATACATTTAGCCTCTCCATTATTAAATCTTTCTAAATTAGGTCTAACCATAAAATTTTCTTTAGAACCCTTAATCTTTTGAATATTACCATTCACTTTTGTACCAACATCCAAAATATTGTCAGGTACAACAATCCTTAAACTACTCATAATACCTCCTACTTCATTTTTATTATATAATAATAAATAAGTACATGCAAGAAAAAAAGATATAAAATCATCTTTTATATCCAAACACCAAATGTAATAGCCATCATACTAAGTATTAATCCTATTACCCAAAATAATTTAACAATATCTCTTTCATCCCATCCAAGTTTTTCTAAATGATGATGAAATGGTGTCATTAAGAATACCTTTCTTCTAAATGCAACCATTGATATTATTTGAATAATACTTACTAAAGTTTCAAAAATAAAAACTCCAGATACAACTATAAATGTTAATTCATGTTTAGTAATAATAGCAACTGATGCAAGTGTTGCACCTAAAGCAAGTGATCCTGTATCACCCATAAATACTTTAGCAGGATGAGTATTATAAACTAAGAATCCCAGTATTGAACCAACTAGAACAAAACATAAAATAGCAATATCTTCTGTACCAGTAATAGCTCTAGCATTCCAACTAATAAGCGCAAAAGCTAAAAACGCCATTACTGATAACCCTCCAGCAAGTCCATCCAAACCATCCGTTATATTAACTGCATTACTACTAGCAACTAACATAAATAGAATAAATATAAAATAGAACCATCCCAAATTAATTGTTACATTAAATGTATGTATTTCAATAGTAGAACTTGCTCCACTTTTCATATAAATAAAGAAAAATACAATAGCAATTAATATTTGCCCTATTAACTTCTGTACTTCCGTAAGACCTATATTATTACCCCGTTTTATAATTAAAAAATCATCTATAAAACCTAATAATCCATAACTAATAAATACAAATAAAACAATTAATAAATTATCTGAAAATTCTATTTTACCCATAAATAACAATATAAAAATTGTTAAAATTGTCGGCAAAATAAATATAATTCCTCCCATAGTTGGAGTACCAGCTTTAGACTTATGAGTCTTCTGTAAATAAGTACTTTCACTTTGTTTAAAATTTATCTTCTTTAACAATGGTATTAAAAATAAACCAAATAAAACTGCAATTATAAAACCAATCATCATTGCTAATACTGCTTTTGTCAATACTAACACAATTATCTTCCTCCTAAATATATTTAAGCACTACTTCCATATCATTAAAATGATACTTCCTACCATCTATAATTTGATAATCTTCATGCCCTTTACCCAGTATTAATAGTATATCATTTTTATCTAACTTTTGTATACCCTTTTTTATGGCTTTTTCTCTATTTTCTTCTATTTCATAATTATTACTATCAATAATATGTATAATATCATTTATAATATCAATTGGTTTCTCATATCTTGGATTATCACTAGTAAAAATTACATAATCAGAATATTTTGAAGCAATACACCCCATAATAGGTCTTTTTAACTTATCTCTATTACCACCACATCCAATAATAGTAATAATATTATGTCCAATCCCTTTAACACTATTTATAATCTTTTCTACTGCATCAGGAGTATGAGCATAATCAATTATAATTAAATTATCCTTATATTTAATAGTATCCATCCTACCAATTGCATGTTTTAATTTAGATACAATTTCTACCTTTTTATTATCATCTACCTCTAATAAATCTAATATAATTATTAAAATTGTAATATTATATACATTATGCTTACCTATTAAATTAGTATTATAACTTATATTATTAACCTTAAAAGAAGTATTATCTATATTACTATTATAATCACTAATTATATAATTACTATCATTAAATCCATAAGTAATACTATCTTTATCTAAAAAATAATCCTTATACTTATCATCATTATTAATAATACTTATACCATTATCTTTTAACTTCTTAAATAATTTTTTCTTCTCATTAGCATAATTATCCATATTCTTATGAAAATCTAAATGATCTTGTGTTAAATTAGTAAATACTGCATAATCAAATAAAATATTATCTAATCTATTATAATATAACCCTTGACTACTTACTTCCATAGCAACATACTTATAACCATTATAAGAACAATATAAAAGCATTTCATATAAATCCAATATATCAGGAGTAGTATTATTTATTTTTTCATTATATTCTAAATTATAAAAACCCAATGTACCAATATAAGCACATTTAATATCTAACATATTTAAAGCTTGATAAATTAAATAACATGTAGTAGTTTTCCCATTAGTACCAGTAACCCCAATTAATTTAAGATTCTTTATTTTTTCATAATAATTATCATATAAATATTTATTTAAATACTCTCTTGTATTAGATACAACCTCATAAGGAGTATCATACTCCCCTTCTTCAACAATTACTTTACTAGCTCCATTCTTAATAGCATCCATAACATATTTATGTCCATCATCATTAATACCACGTAAAGCAATAAAAATATCACCCTTTTTTACTTTTCTAGAATCACATCTAATCATAAAAAAACACCTCATAATATTTTATGAGATTGTTTTTAATTTGCTTTTATCTTTAATTCATCTAGTATTTTATTTACCTCTTTTAAATCATTAAAAGGTATTTTAGTATCTTTTAAAATAATATACTCTTCATGACCTTTTCCTAATATTAATAACATATCATTACTTTTAAGTAAACTAATGCCTTTTCTTATAGCTTCTCCTCTATTTTCAATTACTTCATAATTTTTATGTTTATTACCTTCTATCATATCTGAAACTATATGATTGAAATCTTCTGAGTGCAAATCATCACTAGTAACAATAGCATATTTAGAATAAGTACATGCTAAATTCATCATAATAGGCCTTTTAGTTCTTTCCCTATCACCAGTACATCCAAAAACAGTATAAATATTATTTATATTTAAATCTTTAACTGTAGTAAATACATTTTTCATTGCATCAGGAGTATGAGCATAATCTATTATAATAGTATTATCTTTATATTTAACAGTATTCATTCTACCATCAGGACTATCAATCTTAGAAAGTACATTAACTATATCTTTATTATCTATTTTTAATAAATCTAAAATAATATAGCAGCACATCATATTATATATATTATATTTACCAATTAAAGGACTTTTAATCTCTATAATATTATCTTCATTTTTTACCTTAAAAATTGAATTATGACTACTTAATTTATAATCAATTATATTATAATCACTTTCACCAAATCCATAAGTAACATAATTATTAATCATAAAATAATCTTTATACTTATCATCAATATTAATAATATTAATTCCTTTGCATTGTTTAAATAAAATTTGTTTAGCTAAAGCATAATTTTCCATAGTCTTATGATAATCTAAATGATCTTCTGTTAAATTAGTAAAAATTGCATAATCAAAACTAATACCATTAAATCTATTATAAGATAAACCCTGACTACTTACTTCCATAACAATATATTTATATCCATTATCATAAGCATTAATAATCATATCATATATTTCACATATATCAGGACTAGTATTATTTAATCTATAAACTAACTTATCTAAATAATAACCAATAGTACCAATATAAGCACATTTTTTACCTAATTTATTTAATGCTTGATATATTAAATATGCTGATGTAGTCTTACCATTTGTACCAGTAATACCTATAATAGTCATCTCATCTAAATATTTTTTATAATTATCTTTTAAATAATTATTTAAATACTCTCTAGTATCAAGAACTACTTCATAAGGAATATCATACTTTCCTTCCTCTACTATTAATTTACTAGCTCCATTTTCTATTGCTTTATCAATATAACTATGACCATCACTACTAATACCTCTTAAAGCAATAAAAATATCACCCTTCTTAACTTTTCTAGAATCACTTTTAATATTTATCATAATCCACCTCTACAACTATTATTATCTATAACTAAAGAAATTATATCATAGAAAAAGAAATAATAACAAGTATTATTTCCATTTTTTAAAAAACCCCTTTTTAATAGGTGTATAACTAGCAACCTCTATTATATCTTTATTAATTATCCCTCTAGCATTTTCACCTAACAATTTATTAACTTCATCTTCACTAATAAATTGACTTAATATTTTTTTAACTTCATCAAATCTATCATACATTTCATTAGTTCTACGATGTACATCACTTGATATAAAAGTAATCATATTATGCTTTAAAAATAGCATTACTGTTCTTTTAGCTTCATTACCATACATTCCAAGAAAACTACCTATATTACATTGTAATAAAGCACCAGCATCAATTAATTCTTGTACTAACACTGGATTCTTTTTTAAAAATGCATATCTTTCAGGATGAGCAATTATTGGAATGATTTTTTTACACCTTAAATTAAATATAACATCTAAAATACCATTAAATTCATAATTAAGAGGTAATTCAAATAATAAGTATTTACCATTATTTAAAGTAGATATTTCATCCTTATTCTTAAGTTCTAACATATTATTTTCAACAAATACTTCATTACCTAAATATAATTTAATATCAATATTTCTCTTCTTTATTTCTTTCTTTAAATTACTTAATAATTCCTTCTTAGTAGTATTATTAGCTATATATTTACTACCAGTAATATAATGAGGAGTAACAATAATATCAGTTACTCCACAACTAGATGCTTTTTTAATTATTTCAATACTCTCATCCATAGACCTAGAACCATCATCAATTCCAGGTAATATATGTGTATGTATATCTATCATATTAATTCATATATTTCTTAGAATAATAGTAATAATGATTTCCCTTCATAGGAACACCATTTAAAACTACTCCAGCAATCTTATTTTTAAAGTTATCAAGTGCACCATTAGTACTTTTTAATAACTCTAATGGAGTCATCTTATAAGCAGATACTATTACAATTTTATCAACTAAATCAGCCATGATACGAGAATCAGTTAATCCCATAATTGGAACACCATCCCAAATAACATAATCATACTTTTTACTTAATAATTTAACTAATTGCTTATTCTTATCAGATGCAAGTAATTCACTTGGATTTGGTGGAACTACTCCACGAGTTAAAATAGATACATTTTCAATATCAGTTTTCTTAATAAATGAATTATATTTCTTACTAACATCAGTAAGTAATAAATTAGATAAACCCTCTTCATTAGATACATTAAAAACCTTATGAAGTCTACCTAAACGTAAATCACTATCAACTATTAATACTTTATAACCTAATTTAGCAAATGCAACAGCTAAATTAGAACTAATAAAGCTTTTTCCTTCACCAGCAGTAGAGGATGTAACTAATATATTTTTTACATCTCCATCAACAGATGAAAATTGTAAATTAGTACGAATATTTTTTATTGCCTCACTTATTGGTGACTTAGGATTTTGATCAACTATTAATTCACTCTTCATAAATTAGGCACCCCTCTTCTTTTCATTTTTTCTTCTAGCTTTTAAATTCTTACCATTATCCATAGCAGGAACAACACCTAAAACAGGTAAACCTATTTTTTCAGTAATTTCTTCACTACTTTTAATAGTAGTATCAAAATAAAACATTACAAATATAATACCTAATCCTAACATAATACCAAGCATACCAAATATAATCATATTTTTAAATAACTTAATATTATATGGAGCTTCAGCTACTAATCCTTTATCTATAATACTAACATTTTGAATATTATAGATTTCTACTATTTCATCACTAAAAACTTTAGCAATCTCATCAGCTATATCTTTAGCTAACTCTGGATCAACATTACTTACAGTTATTTTTAATAACTCAGTATCAGTTTCATTAGTAACACTTATTTTCTTACTTAAATTATCAGCATCAATATCTAATCCTAAATTATTAATAACTTGATCAAGTACTCTACGACTTTTAATAATTTGTCTATAAGTAGCAACTAACTTTTGGTTAATAGTAATATCATTTTGTGATATAGAATTACTAATATCACTTTCACTATTAATAGTAAGAACTATAGTAGTAGTAGAATTATATTCAGGTACTTTTATAAACTTACAATTAACAACACTAACAATAACTAATAATAAAAATGCAATAACAACAATCCATATTTTACTTATAAAATATGAAAATAAATCCTTTAAATTAATCTCTTCCATGCTTTTCCCCCTTGAAAATCGTTGCTTATTATACCATAAATAAAAAAAAATGCAAATCTTTTTTGCATTTTCTAAAAAATTATTCATTTTTATTATCAATATAAATAGTTTCATCAGCCATTTTCGCACACTTAAGCATACACCATAAACTAAATAAAACAAATAAAAAACAAACTCCTAAAATAAAATATAACATTAAAACCGCCCTACTTTCTCTATTCTATACTACTATCTAGTATATATTAATTATATGCTCTTTTAAATACGATTTCAAGTACTTTTTAAAAATTTATAAATTTTATTTCAATTTAAAGCCTTAAAATCTTATCAATATTATTGTTTTTTTTTAAGGGCGCAAATTGCGACCTTAAAGATAAATCTTCTATTTCTTAATCAGTACAATACTAAATGTGATTATTAATTAGTTAATAAGTCTTTGTCTTTTTCTATATTATCTTTATCACTTGCATTTAGTATTTTCATTTGTGATATTGCTATATTATTTAATCTCTCCAAGCGCACTGATTGACTTATTTTATCATTAATAAATACTGAATTAAGATTTTCTAAATTTGCTAAACATATTAATTCATTTATTGTAGCATAATCTCTAATGTTTCCATTAAAATTAGGATGTTTTTCTCTCCACTTTCTAGCAGTGATTCCAAATAATGCCATATTTAATACATCTGCTTCTTCAGCATATACATAATTAATCTGTTCTTTAGTTAATTTAGCTGGTATTAAATAATGTCTTATTGCACTAGTGTGAATTTTATAGTTAATTTTTGATAATTCCCTTTTAGCATTCCAACCAAGTTGTTTCTGTTCTTCTTTCTTTAATCTTTCAAACTCTTTAATAAGTAACAATTTAAATTTTGGACTAATCCACATTCCAAATTCAAAAGCTATATCTTTATGAGCATAAGTTCCTCCATATCTACCAGCCTTAGAAGTAATTCCAATAGCATTAGTTTTTTCTACCCATTCCTTAACACTTAATTTATAACTATTTAAACCTGCATGACTTTTAATTATGGCAAATTCGCCATAATTAAAATTAGGATTATGTAATTCTTCCCAAATACCCAAAAATTCAATTGTATTTCTATTCCTTAACCAATCAGTAACAAAAAAGTTTCCATCTTTAGATTTAAGCATATCCGTTATTGATATATAATCTTCATTCTCTATTTTAATATAATTAATTATTTGATTATCAACATTTAATTCCATATTATTTTCCACCTTCTATTATAAAATTATTAAACATAATTACACCTACTCTGTAAAAACATATAGGAATGTCCTAGAAATATTCATTTTCTATAACTTGAAACATAAACCTTTCTGGAAATATAATTATATGTCTTTTTATTGTTTGATTTAATAACTTCGTTTCTACTTTATATTAATTAGCTACATCACTAGCAAGCATCACCTGCTTTCATCTTATTTCATATATCATATCTTCTACATTTTCTATTTTCATTACTCCATTCATATATTATATCCTTTCTACATATGTAATACCCCTCATGTATATTATTCGACAAAAGTTTCCAATTTCCTTTTTTTTCTTGCAATTTTTTTTAAAATAAACAAAAAGAACACAAAAATGTGTTCTAATTTAGACTAGTTCTATAATTAAAAATTTTTATTCTATTAGTACAATAATATAACTCAGATAAAACTTAAAAATATTATTTGTTTTTACTTATTTCATATATCAATTCATTTATCATTAGTTTTTGGAGTCACCAACACCACTTGAAAAAAATCCTTAGTAAATACCTATAAATTTATTATACATTTTTATATTTTCTTTTTAAGATTAAATAATATATAATTACTCCTATACTACTACCTAAAGTATCAATTAATACATCAGTAAATTTACCACTTCTACTTTGAATAAATAATTGATGTACTTCATCACTAATTGCATAACTAAAGCAAAATAGAATCGTAATTATAACTAACTTAATATCAATATTATTATAATCTTTTAATACATTTAAAAATAATATACCTAATATTAAATATTCAGTAAAATGAGCTAATTTTCTAATTATAAATATTAATGTATCTGTATCTATAAAACTAATAATATCAGAAATAAATGAAGCTATACCATCACTTTTATTACTAGATGCTGTACCTGTATCATTAGATAATACAAATATAATAATCATCCATAATATTAATAAACCAATATTAATAAATTTTTTCAAATTATCACCCATTATATACTTCATTTAATTTAGTTTTAGCTTTATTCATACTTTCTTCATTAGGTATCATTACCCATAAATTTCTACCAGGCATAGAATATGTTTCTAACATGGCTCCACTACCTGTTACATATTGTCTTTCTACAGTCCAATCACTCATATTAGTTAATTGATCTTTAACAATTAATTTTATATAATCTTCTGATATATCAGTTCTATATAAATTACTAAATGATTCAAGTATTTGATCATATCTTTTTAGTATTGTTTTATCTTTAATTATTTTTTCAATAATAGCTTCAAGTACTTGTTGTTGATTTTGAACTCTGTGTATATCACCATCTGTATAAGCATATCTTTCTCTTGAATAAGCTAAAGCTTCCCTACCATTAAAATGATTCATACCCTCTGGTACTACCCATCCTTTAATATGATATGAATTAAAAGTCTTATCAGAATATACATCAATACCACCTATTAAATCTACTACCTCTACAACTGAGTTAAAGCATACTTTAATAGAGTAATCTATTTTTATATCAAATAAATCTGCAACTGTATCTTTAGACATATTTACTCCATATATACCTGCATGAGTTAATTTATCTTTAAGTCCTGTTCTATTGTGTAACTGTACATAATAATCTCTTGGTATACTAGTAAGTAATATAGTATGAGTTTTTGGATTAACTGTCATAATCATATTAACATCACTTCTAGATCTTTCTGCTATTGTATCTGTTCTAGCATCACTACCTGATATAAATATATTAATAGAATCTAAATTACTAATAATATTAGTATTTTCTAATTTAGTTTCTAATGAATAAGTATGTATAACTTTAATATTATTAAATAATTCACTATACTCATCTTCTAATAAATCTAAATATGCTTTATCTATTATCATAGAATCTATCTTTTTATTTAATAAATCTTCATATAGAGTATAAACATTTTGATATTTAATTAATTCACCTTTAATATCAATTAAATCTACATATTCATTATCATTAATACTTAAATATCCTATTTTTTTATTAGTTAAATCTTTTAATTCATTATAATTACTATTCTTTAAAACAATAACTCCATAACCAGTAATTTCTATTTTATTATTATTAAATGCTTTAGAAAGTAGAGTATTAACTTTATCAGTATAAAATATACCAAATAAAGATGTAATAATAATCATAATAGACAATATAATACCTAGTACTTTACTTAATCTTTTTTTACCCATAAATAATAAAATATTAATTATATTGATACTTAATAATATAAATATACATAAATATAAATATTTATTAGGTATCATATTTAATTTATAAATAAAAATAATTAATATAATAGATAATATATTACATATTATCGGAAGTATAAGCTTAAAAATTAAATTTTTCATTATTTCACCTCAAAACTGGTTTTATATTATAGCACACCAATCTTAAAAAGTAAAACAAAATTAGAAATGTTAATTTAAATTTGAAGTGCAACACTTCTAATTTGAAAAAGACATATGAATATCCTATAATATAATTTGCACAAAAGAAAGGAAAATTCATATGTCT
>CACYFN010000016.1 GCA_902773675.1 uncultured Erysipelotrichaceae bacterium
AGATTAACTAGACTAAAGTCTAGCCCTTGACTAAAACTGATGAAAGACTTACTTTCAGTTTTATATTATTAACCGCAATTTACATTTTCAATTAACATTATTATATTTTAAGGCATTTATTTGTTGACTACAATATTATATTTTTATATAATATTTAACTACGAGGGTGATAATCATGCTATTTTGGAGATATGTTAAATATGAATCTAGTGATGAAGCTGAATTAAATAGTAATAATTTAGTAGATGAAAAATCCAATGATTCTTTGAATTCTGAAAACAATGATGTATCAAATAATAGTAGTAATGATATATCTGATCAACAAAACATTAATTCAAATACAGAAGATAATCAAAGTCAAGAACCTTTTGATTATAATGAAAGTACTGATGCTGTAATCTATAATTCAAATGAACAAGAATCTAGTAATACTGATTTAGAATCTAATTATGATCAGAATATGAGTAGTATTTCTAGTGATAATCAATCAGATGTTAATGATAGCCCTTATATAAATAAAAATGATCAAAATCAAGAATCTTTTAATGATAATGAATTAAGTGAGCAAGAATTTAGTAATCCTGATTCAGAATCAAGCAATAATCAAAACACAAGAAATGATTTATATGATAATCAATTAGATAGCGGTATGTCCACATCTTACGATAATTTAAATGATTCAAAAGAGAAAAATACAGATAATCTATTTAATAAAAATTCTAATTGTGAGGATAATCATAGCCAAGAATCATCTGAAGATAAAGAAAATACAAATTCTATAGATAGTGAATCAAGCGAGCAAGAATCCAATAACCCTAATTTAGAGTATAATTATAATCAGAATATTAGTAAAAAATCTAGCGATAATCAATTAGATAGTAGTAATAATACTGAACTAGATAATGATGAAAAAGAAGAAAGCAACAATAGTTTGAATGATTATAATGAAAAAGAAGATAATAATTCAGATAATACTTTAGAACAGAATGATAATCCTAATAATTTTGAATCTAGTAGGAAAGATAACAAAGAAAATGAACAAGATGAAGCTTCAAAGAAGAAAGAATTATTAAAAAAATTAAGAGATAGATTAAATGAATATAAGGAAAAAACTAGTAAGAGAAAGAAAGAGCATTTAGAAAAATCTAGTGAGGAGTTTAAAGAGTCAGAAGAAGATCAGAGCAAGTTATCTGATCAAACCAATAAGTTTTTAGATGAATTAAAGTATTTGCCTTCTTTTGAAGAAAGAGATAGAGGTGATGGATATTCTATTGATACTAAATCATATACTGATGTACCTGAGAGTGTTATTAGAACATTAATTACTAAGTTTTTAAATCAAAGATTTTGTAAAAGAAATACTGATTTAAATACTAGATCTAATTCATTAGAGAAGAATAAAGGTTTTTATAAATGGGAAGTAAAGGATGTTATTACTCATTTACAAACTCATCAAGTTACGAAAGTACTTACTGATAAATATGGTTATCAATATGCAGAAGGTAAAGTAGAGACTGTACCACTATCTTTTTATTTTGATTTATCTGGTAGTATGAGTAAATATACTAATATGCTTGCTTTAATAGCTATAGAACTTTTAAAAAAAGATGTAAAAGTTTTACTTGGATATAATGAAAAAGTAAATATTCAGATTGATAAAATAGATAAGAATATTACTTTAGAAGAGTTAGTAAGTATTATTGAAAGTGCTGGATACTACTATAGTAGTGATAGTTTTAAAAAAGATTCAAGAGTTACTTATAAAAATATTAATAGAAATATTGATAATTATTTAGTTGAGAAAAAAGCTGAAAAATGTGTTGTTTTTGCTGATTTTGATCCAATTTATGAAGTTATTAATTTATCTCAGAAGGTAGATGTTTATTGGTTTTGTTTTGAGAATAATTTTAACAAATATGATTTAAGTAATTATTGTGGATTTATTTATAAAGTATGTAATTTATATGATTTAGAACAAGGTTTAATTAAAGTAAATCAAAAAAGATTTGAAACCTTGTGTTATACAGAAAATCCTATAAATTTACAAGAAAATGTGAGGGTTAAGAAATGATAAAATATGATGATATGAAAGATAAAATTAAAGAGTTAGGATATTATGCAACTGAAGAATTATTATATGATACTTATAATTCTTTACTTTTGTTTGATTCTAATAAAATAAGTAATGGACAGGATATATATGCAGTTTGTTTAGATGGTCCTCCTGGAGCAGGTAAAACTGAATTTGCAAAAACTTATTATAAATTATGTAATGAAATATTTAAAAATGTTGAATTTGTTGAATATCAATGTGATGCTACTACTGGTAAAACAGAATTATTTGAAGATATTAATATAAGCGCTGCTATTAGAGGAGATGCTGATAATGTTAATATTCCAGGTAAATTGATTGATGCTATCAAAAAGGTTAATTCAGGTAAAAAAGTAATTCTTTTTATTGATGAATATGATAAAGCTAGAGAAGAGACTGATGCATTTTTACTTCAATTTCTTCAATCTGGTAATATTAATTCAACTCAACATGGAGATTTAGCTATTAAGGATGAATATAAAAGTAATTTACAAGTTATTTTATGTAAAAATGATTTTCGTGAAGAATTATCTGGCCCTTTATCAAGAAGACTTAGAATGACTTCTTTAAGTTATATGCATCCATATATTTTTAAAACTGTTGCAACTCGTACTTTAATTAATGAAAGAGATGATAAAGTTAATGAGGGGTTAATTAATTTAGTTTCTTTAATGTATGAAAATGTTTATAATAATAAAGATAAATATAATAGATTACCATCATGTTCTGAAATGCTTATTGCTCTTGAGGATGCTGATAGATTATTGAAATGTTGTAATGCTCCTAAACATATTATTTATAATGTTATTGTTAAAAACATGTTTAAATCATCTGATGATAGGGAAACTTTTGAATCTATTTTAAATAAAAGCGAAAATAGTAAGTTAAAAAATTTAATTAATTCTATGAAAGATAATAAACAAGAAGATAATGAAGTATTAGATTTAAATGAATTAATTAAATCACAATATTTTATTCAAGAAAAGACTATGCTAGAAGATAAGAAAAATGCTTTACAGCAATTAATTGATGAATATAAGGAAAAATTTGCTAAAGCTGAAGAAGCTAGAAAAACTGAAATTAATGATAAAGTTAATAATATAAAATTACAAGATGGAGAACTTGTTCAAACTAATAGACCTAATGCAATTAGTCTTTTTCAAGATGAAACTGCACGTATTAAGAGAGGTTATAATATATTTAATTTAAGTAATTCTGATTGGACTTATGTTGGTACAATTAGAAAAAATAATTTATATTATCAATTTTTTCTTTCTAAATTAATTGAACATATTAATGAATTAGATATTACTTTATATGAAAATGGCATTTTACTTGAGAATGTCAGTGATTATAAATTAATTGTTACGTGTGATTTTAAACAAAGTCAAGCTAATTTAGAAGGCACATCATTTAATAATGATATAGAGTTTAATATTTATTTTAATCATATATTAGTTCCTGATTTATTTTTAAGTGATATATTATATTTTAGTGATTTTATTAATGATTGTTATGAGGCACAACCTAAAACTGTTGGCGCAATTAATGATGAAGTAATAGGATTTAAAGATCATATGTTTATTGATGCTTTAGTTTATAGTGATTTAGATTTAGGATATGATCATGTAATGGATAAAGCATCTCGTGTAATGGATAAAGTAAGTCATGTATCAATTAGAAATCTTGAAGATTTAAAAAAATTAAGTGATTTAATAGAGAATAATAATTCAACTGATATTGAAAAAGTTAATGAAGCATCTACCAAATTATTAGAAGGTAAATCTAAGGTATTAAAAAAATGAAAAAAGTAAGATTGAATGATTTAGAAGAAAATAAGAATAATTTATTAAAACAATATAAATTAGATAAAGATAGTATAAAAGAATTTAGAAGTAAAATTAAACAAGTAAGTGATGAAGAAAGTAAAAAATTATTTTTTGATTTATATGATCTTATTACAAGTAAAGAATTTTATGATGATTATCTTAAAGTAACTGAATTAATTTATAATGGTGCGATTGTTAATTATTATAGTAAAAATTATGATTTATTTGATATTTGTATAAGAAATAATTATATTAAAACAATTATTGTTTTGCTTAGAACTGGCTTAGATATAGGTGCATTTAATTTTAATCAAATGTCTCCTATAATGTTATGCACTAAAGTAGGTAACAAGGAAATACTTGAATTATTAATTTTAATGGGTGCTGATGTTAATTTAAAAAATGAATATGGTGATACTGCTTTATCTATAGCGCTTAAAAATAATCATAAAGAATGTGTAGATATATTAGTAAATTCACAATCTCATCTGAACTTACGTAATATTAGTAATGATTCTATTATTGACACTAATAAAAGTAGTAATTTAATTCCAACTTTATTAGATAAATCAGTTTATCCTACTGAAGAGCTAGAAAGTTGTGAAAGTTTAATTGTAGATGCAGAAACGAAACTTAATAATTTGGAAATAAATATTGATAATTTTAATGAATGTAAAATGAATATATTACCTGAAGAAAAAATATATGGTTATAATCAATTAGACATTTTCGAGAAGTATGGAACTCGTGCATCTATAACTGATTTTGCTATATTGTTAGGTGGTGTAGTATCTGCTGGATATTATTCTAAAGATGGCGATAGTAGTGTAAATAGGACATCTTGGTGGTTCACTAATACAATAATTAATAGTAGTGTTCATGTTGTTGGGGAAAGTGGTACTTGGTCTAGATCATTTTTGGAAGCTCGTAATGGAGGAATACGTCCTATTATACCTTTTTCTTATATTTCATCAAATTGCACTTATATATCTAATTTTTTTAATATTATAGAGGTGTTATATGGTGAATATCCACAATATGTAGTTGATCTTAAGACTGAATGTACTTTAGAGACATATTTTAGTGATAATATTTTAAATGAAACAGGTAAAATTTATACAACTGATTCTTCTTCTAATAATTTTCACCAAGAATTTATTCCTAGAACTTTTAAGGAATATGAATATAATGGTAATAAATATATTCGTTTTATTGGTGATACAAATAATAGAACATCACTTTTATCTAGTGGTAAAAATATAATTTTAGGAACTCCTTATTGGATAAAGGTTGAACCTATTTCTTGGTTTGTTGATAAAAGTAAAGAAATAGCTATTACTAAAAGATTACTTGTTTCGGGTATACAGCTTAGAAATAAATATAATTATAAACCTGGTTTTGAACATACTGATATGTATAAATTTTTAAATGAATATATGATTAAAGATATAATACCAAGTAAATTATATAATAAACAATTAATTAAAAAATAGTGGTGATATATGAAAAAAGTTAGATTAAATGATTTAGAAGAAAATAAAAATAATATATTAAAACAATATAAATTAGATAAAGATAGTATAAATGAATTTAGAAGTAAAATTAAATGTGTAAGTGATGAAGAAAGTAAGAAAAATTTCCTTGATTTATTTAATTTAGTTTCTGCACAGGATTATCATGATAATTATGAAAAAGCGATTAAATATATATATAATGGTGCTGATTTAAATATTTTGTATATTGATACATTACCTAATTTTTGTATATACTTTAATCATATTCAAACATTTATTTTATTATTAAGAGCTGGTGTTAATATAGATTTAGTTGATAATAAAGGTTTAACTCCATTAATGAAGTGTGCTGAAGTGGGTAATAAAGAAATCTTAGAACTTCTTATATTAATGGGTGCAGATATAAATATAAAAAATGAAGTAGGGAATTCTGCTTTATCAATTGCTATTAAAAATAATCATAAAGAATGTGCAAATATATTAATTAATGCTCAAGCACATTTAAATTGTACAAATATTAGCAATATTAACGTAATTGATACTAATAAAAGTGGTATTTATATTCCAGAATTATTAGATAAATCATTATATTCTAGTAAAGAAGATAAAGATGATGTTTTAATTAAAGAGGCAGAAAATAAATTAAATGATGTTGTTAATTCTAAAATAATTTATAACAATCCTATTATTAATAATATATCATTATTAGATATTGATTATGTAAGAGAGCATAAGTTAAAAATATTTAAAGAATCTGGATTAAAAGCTATTATGACAGATTTTGCTATTTTACTAGGAGGATATGCTGAAAGTAGCAATTCTTCTAAAAATGATAATTATACCCTTAGAACTGGTAGTTGGTGGTTAGGAAATGTTTATGATGAAAAAAAAGCATTCTTCATTGATATAGATGGTGATATATTATATGAGTCAAGTTATATTCGAACTTTTGGTATTCGTCCTGTTATTCCTTATCACTTAATTGAATCTGATGAAAGTGGAAAATTATTTAATGAAGTTTATTACGGAGAATATCCACAAGAAATTGTAGGAACAAGTTTATCTGATGTTTTAGAAAGCCAATATCAAAGAAATATATTAAAATTAACTGGAAAGTCCTATACATCAGATAGTATTAATTTTCAAGACACTACTACGTCATTTGATCCAACTAAGCATATAGAATATATATATGAAAGTGGAAAATATGTTCGTATAGTTGGTAATTCTAATTGTGTTGGTGAAGCGTTATCTAATAATAGAATTATAGAAAAGGGAAAACCTTATTGGGTTAAAGTATTACCAATAAAATGGTTAATTGATCATGATACTAAAATTGTTATTTCTAAAAAGTTACTTATATCAGGATTACAATTTAATCCTAAGTTTGTAACTTTAATATATGAGTATTCTTCTATTATTAAGTATTTAAATGAGATATTTGCTAAAGAAATTATTCCTAGTAAATTAAATAATAGTCAAAAAGATGGTTTATCTGATGAATCAAAAAAAGTTTTACGTAGGCTTTATAGGGATTTAAATGGTTTTTAGATAATTGACAAATAATGAATTAAATGTTATCATGTATTTGTCAAGGAAACTTGCATATAATAAAAAAAAGGATACATTTGAATGTGAGAATCAAATGCTGTCCCTTTGAGGAAGGCATCTGAAATCACTTAGTTGTGAAATCAGATGCTTTTATTATCTAAATAGTAAAGTGATTACTATGAAAAATAATAGTAGAATTATAATAAATAGAGATAATTCTCTTTTAGTCATAATTAACCACCACCTTTCGTTTATAAAAATAAATGAAAGGGAAGGCATCTGATATATTTCAAACGTATCCATAAATATTATACTATTTGTGAATATAAAATACAATAGAAGTATTGAAAAATATTTAAATATATTGTATAATGAAATTGTCAAGGAAACTTGCATATAATAAAAAAGGATACATTTGATTGTAGCTAATCAGATGCTTCCCAAAATAATTTTTTGATTGAGCATTTGAATCAACATAGTTGAATCAGATGCTTTTTTTACTATTTAAATAGTAAAGTGATTATTATAAAAAATAATAATAAAATTATGATAAATAAAGAAGTTTCTCTTTTAGTCATAATTAATCACTCCTTTCAAATTAAAATTTTTAGTTTGAAAGGAAAGCATCTGATATGTTTCAAACGTATCCATAAATATTATACTATTTGTGAATGTAAAATACAATAGAAGTATTGAAAAATATTTAAATATATTGTATAATGAATTTGTCAAGGAAACTTGAATATAATAAAAAAGAGGAAATACTTAATTTCACAGGTTGAGTACTTACCTCAAATTATTATTTTGGTTTTGTACTTAATCTATAGAAGATTGAGTGCTTTTATTTCTCATTATCATTTATATAATAGAAAGATAAGAAGAAATATGATAATGACTAAAGATAATATTAATAAATCTTTTTTATACATCATATCATCTTCATTTCGGAGGTTAGTGTCCAACAATTAATTATACTATAAGTGAAAGTAAGAAGCAATAGAAATATATCTATTGTTTATTTTTTTATTATTTGATATAATTATTTAGGTAAAAGGTGATGTTAGATGTTCTTAAAAAAGATAATTGCTCATGGTTTTAAATCGTTTGCAGATAATACAATTATAGATCTTGAAAATAATATAGCTGGTATAGTAGGTCCTAATGGCAGTGGTAAAAGTAATGTAGTTGATGCAGTTCGTTGGGTACTTGGTGAACAATCAGTTAAATCTCTTCGTGGTGATGGTGCTATGACTGATGTAATATTTGCTGGAAGTAAAAGTAGAAATCCAATGAATGTTGCAACTATTAATCTTATATTTGACAATAGTGATCACTATCTACCTATTGCTTATGAAGAAGTTTCTATTAAAAGACGTCTATATAAAGATGGTACTAATGAATATTATTTAAATGGTGAGAAATGTAGGTTAAAAGATATTCAAGATATTTTAATGGATAGTGGTATTGCTAAAGAGAGTTTTAATATCATATCTCAAGGTAAAATTGAAGAGATACTTTCTAGTAAACCAACTGATAGAAGAGTTATATTTGAAGAAGCTGCTGGTGTACTTAAGTATAAAAAAAGAAAAGAAGAAGCCTTAAGAAAATTAGAGAGAACTAATGCTAATATGGATAGGGTTAATGATATTATTAAAGAATTAGAAGTACAAGTGGAACCTTTAAAAGAACAGAAAAGAATTGCTTTAGAATATTTAGATTTAGAAGATGAATTAAAACATTTAGAAATTGCTTTAATAGTAGATGATGTTAATAGAATTAATCTAACATACAAACAAAATAAACAAAGAATAGAAGAGTTGAATAATGAGATAACTAGTATATCTACTAATAATAGTACTAATGAAGTTAAAATTGAAAATTATAAAAAAGATATTAATAACTGTCAAATAAAGATTACTGAATTACAAAGAAATTTACTTGAAAGTACATCTAATGTTGAGAAAATTAATAGTCGTAAACAGATTATACTTGAAAGAAAGAAATATGAAGTTGATAATGCTAAATTACATGATAATTTAATTAATTTAAAAGAACAAGAATTAAATTTAAGTAATGAGATTGAAGATTATAAAAGACAAATTAGTAGTAATAATGATAAATTAAATAGTATTAATAATGATATTAAGAAGTATGAAGATAATATTAATGAGATTAAAAATAATAAAAATAAGTTAGAAAATGATTTAAATAATTTAATTAGAAATAATAATAAGATTAAAAATGAGATTGATGCATTAAATGACTCTATTGAAAATAATAGTAGTATTCCATTTGCGGTTAAAAATGTATTAAATAATCCAAAGTTACTTGGTATTCATAATACTATTGGTAATATTATGGATATTGATGAAAAATATTCTAAAGCCATTAGTATTGTTATGAGTAGTGGGCTTAATAATGTAATAGTAGATAATGAATTACATGCTAAAGAAGCTATTAATTATTTAAAAAATAATAATATAGGTAGAGTTACTTTTTTTCCTTTAAATATTATTAAAGAAAAGAATATTGATAATGAAGTTATGACTATTATTAATAAATATCCTAATAAAATGAATATTGCATCCAATTTAGTTAAATATGATAGTAAATATACTAATATTATTAAGAATCAATTAGGTAATGTTATTGTAGTTGATAATGTAGATACTGCTTTAAAATTAAGTAAGATGATTAATTATAGGTATAGAATAGCTACTATTGAAGGTGAATTATTTCATGTAGGTGGATCTTTAACTGGTGGTAATATTAAAACTAGAAATATTATTCTAGATAAATATGAATTAGAGAAAAAAATTAAAGAACAAGAAGTAATTATTAATAATATTAAAGATATTGAAAATAAGATTAATAATAGTGATTATAATCTAAAATCTATGGAAGATAAATTATATTTAGTTACTAAAGATAAAATTAATATTGATGAAGTTATTAAAAATTATAATATTACAATCACTAATTTAGAAGAAAAATTAGAATCTATTAAAAATAATATTATAGGAACATCTAATGTAATTGATAATAAATTAAGTGAAGAAGAACAAAATATTATTGATGAATATTATAAGGCAGTTAATAAGAAAAATGAAATAACTATCGAACTTGATAATTATAATAATAAATATAATAAATTAAAGAGTGAATTAGAAGAATTTGAATATTCTGTTAAGAAAGATAATAGTTTATATAATCAAAAAAATAATGAATTAAAAGCATTAGAAATAGAAGTTAATAGAAGTGATGTTAAGTTAGATAATTTACTTAATACTTTAAATGAAAATTATACTATGACTTTTGAAAAAGCTAGTAGTATGTATAAATTAGATATTGAAGCTAATGTAGCTCGTAATAAAGTAAATAATTTAAAAAGACAAATTAAGGAATTAGGACCTGTTAATTTAAATGCTCCAGATGAATATGATAGAATTAGTGAAAGATATGAATTCTTAATTAAACAACAGACTGATTTATCAGAAGCTGAAAATACATTACTTGAAATTATTAATGAAATGGATGAAGTAATGAAGAGTGAATTTATTAAAACTTTTAAAGTTATTCAAGATAATTTTACTGATACATTTAGAGAATTATTTAAAGGTGGAACAGCAGAATTAAAACTTACGGATAGTGATAATTTACTTGAAACTGGTATTGAAATAGTTGCATCTCCTCCTGGTAAGAATTTAAAGAGTATTAGTTTACTTTCTGGTGGAGAAAAAACGTTTACTGCTATATCTTTATTATTTGCTATTTTAAAATCACGTCCTATGCCATTCTGTATTCTAGATGAAGTTGAAGCTGCTCTAGATGAAATTAATGTTGATGCATTTGGGGAATATTTAACTAAATTAAAAGAAAAAACTCAATTTATAGTAATTACTCATAAGAAGAAAACTATGGAATATGCAGATATATTATATGGTATTACAATGCAAGAATCTGGTGTTTCTAAATTAGTTAGTGTCAAATTAGAAGATATTGAGGATAAGAAATGATTTATTTATTATATGGAGAAGAACAATTATTAATTAATAATGAAGTAAATAAAATAATTAGTGATAATAATATAGATGAAGTAAATATTTCAAGATATAATTTAGAAGAAGTATTACTTAAAGATATAATTGAAGATGCTAATACCACTTCATTATTTAGTGATAAAAAGGTAATAATAGTTGATAATAGTTATATATTTATTAGAACTAGTAAAAAAGTAATTGAACAAGATACTGATATATTACTAAGTTATATTAATAACCCTAATCCAGATACAATACTTATATTTATTATTGATAATGATAAAATTGATAGTGTTAAAAAGATAAGTAAATTAATAAAAGAAAAAGGGAGTATTAAGGAATTTAATACTCCTACTAATATTAATAGTTATGTATCTAAATTATTTGATGATTATAAGATAGATAATAATAGTATTAATTTATTAATTAAAAGAGTAGGCACTAATTTAAATATATTAAAGGAAGAAGTAGATAAATTAAAAATATATAAAATAGATGATAAAGCTATTACTAGAGAAGATATTATTAATTTAACTAATAAGAATATAGATACTAATATATTTACTTTTATTGATAATATTATTAATAAAAATAAAAATGATGCATTAAATGCTTATCAAGAAATGCTTAAATTAAATGAAGAACCTATTAAGATAATTATAATGCTAGCTAATAAATTTAGATTAATGTATCAAGCATGTGAACTTTCTAAAAAAGGTTATTCAATTGATGATATAGCTACTAAATTAAATTCTAAAAGATTTCCTGTACAATTAGCTATTGAAAAGGGATATAGATATGATAGTAAAATATTACTTAAAAATTTAGAAGCATTAGCTGATCTTGATACTAATATTAAAATGGGATTAGTAGATAAAGAAATAGCTTTAGAATTATTTATATTGAAGTTATAAGAGGTAATTTATGAATCGTTTTGAATATAAAATATATGATATAGTTTATGATGATATGATATCTGGTAAGAAAAATATTGAGTTTCGTTTATTAAATGATAAAACTAATAGTATTAAAATAGGTGATGAAATTAGTTTTAAAGTATTAGATAATGAAAATAAATGTGTTTTAGTTGAAGTTGTTAATAAATATATATTTGATAATGTTGATGATTTATTGGAACATAAAGAACTATTAAACAATGTTCTTAATATTACAAAAGAAGAATTTATAAATGCATTTAATAATATATTTGGTAAAGAAAAAGTAGATAATTCTAAAATAGTTGGAATAGAATTTAAAATAAAGGATTTTAAATAAAAGATATTGTTATACATTGTGTAGCAATATTTTTTTATTCAAAATATACTATTTATGAATAAAATACAAAAACTCTATTTACATATTATACATATGTATGCTATAATGGATTTTGAAAAGAAAATATAAATACAAAAATTTAAAGGAAATGAGGTGAAATAATGAAAAATGAAATTATCTTATTTGAAGATCAGGGTATTAAATTAGAAGTTAATATGAAAGATGAAACTGTTTGGTTAAATACAGAACAGATGGCTGAATTATTTGATAGAGATTATAAGACCATTAGAAAACATATAAATAATGCTTTGAAAGAAGAATTAGATAATTCAACTGTCGCAAAATTTGCGAATGTTCAAATGGAAGGAAATAGAATAGTTACTCGTGAAATTGATTACTATAATCTTGATATGATTATTAGTGTTGGATACCGAGTTAAATCTAAAAAAGGTATTCTTTTTAGAAAATGGGCTAATAATGTTTTAAAAGAATATTTACTTAAAGGATATGCAGTTAATCAAAAAAGACTTGAATATCTTGAAAAAACTGTTAAATTAATTGATATTGCAGGAAGAATTGATAGTGATATTAATGCTGATGAAGCTAAAGAAATTATTAAAGTCATTAATAATTATTCTAATGCATTAAACTTACTAGATGATTATGATTATAAAAGAATTATTAAACCTAATGGTATTAAAACTGATAAAGAAATTACCTATGATGATTGTATTGATATTATTAATAAATTAAAGTTTAAGAATGATAGTAATTTATTTGCTCTAGAAAGAAATCAAGGTTTAAAAGCAATACTTGGTAGTGTTTATCAATCTTTTGATGGTGTTGATTTATATCCTACTATTGAAGAGAAAGGTGCTAATTTCTTTTATCTAATTATTAAAAATCATAGTTTTATTGATGGTAACAAAAGAATAGCTGCTACTTTATTTATATATTTTTTAGATTTTTATAATATTTTATTTAGAGATAATATTCAAGTAATTGATAATAATACTTTAGTTGCATTAACTCTTCTTATTGCGCAATCTAATCCTAAAGAAAAAGAAATATTAATTGATTTAGTTATGAATTTTTTATGTGTAAGTAATTAATTATAAAAGGAAGGATGTAAATAATGAATGAAGTTATAATTAATGATGAAAATGCTATTGAAGATATGATTTATGAGATTAGAGGTAAACAAGTTATGCTTGATTCTGACTTAGCTAGGTTATATAAATGTGCTAATGGCACAAAAACAATAAATCTAGCAGTCAAAAGACATATAAATAGATTCCCTGAAAGGTTTATGTTTCAATTAAATGCTGAAGAAAGTAAAATTATTAGGTTTCAAGTTGAAACCAAAAAAGGAACAACGGAAACTCGTGGAGGAAAATATGACAAACCTTACGTGTTTACTGAACAAGGTGTGGCAATGTTAGCTACTGTACTTAGAACAGAAGTTGCAGAGGAAACTAGTATTAAAATTATGGATGCATTTGTAGCCTTAAGACATTATATTAGTGATAATTTACTTGAACAAAAATATATTAATAATCAAGTATTTAAAAATACTGAAGATATTAAATTACTCCAAAAATCATTTAAAAAATTTGAAGAAAAACGAAAAGATAATGAAATATACTTTAATGGCCAAATATATGATGCATATTATAAAATACAAGACATATTTAAGGGTGCTACAAAATTACTTATAATAATAGATGCTTATGCTGATAATACAATATTAGATATTATTAAAAGATTAAACATTAATATAATTATCATAACAAAATCAAATAATCTTCTTACAAAGCAAGATATTGAAATATATAATCAACAATATCATAATTTGAAAGTTATATTTAATGATACATTTCATGATAGATATTTTATATTAGATAATATTATTGTTTATCATTGCGGAGCAAGTATAAATAGAATAGGATATAAAACATTTTCAATTAATTTAATTAATGACAAAGATGTTTCTAATTTATTAATTATTAAGGTAAATAAAATTATATAATTAAAAATCTTTAAATAATTCTAAATTTGATTAATAACTTAAAAGAAATATTGTTACATATTGTGTAACAATATTTTTTAGTGTATAATATAAAATATATGTATTAACAGAAGGTTTTATGCATAAAGAGTTTATTTATATTGATGAAAATATTGTTGTAGAAGATGAAAATGGTGATAAATCGTTAAGAGAAAACACAAATAATATTGAACAAATCTTAAAGCAAGAAAATATAATTGAATTTTTAGAAAATAGATTGAAAGAATTAGAGAAAATGTTATCTTCATATAAAAGTTCTAATAAGAAGAAATTTTTCCCTTGGGCAACTCTAATAGTTATTGTTGGAGGTATAGGAATGACTTATATATTTTCTAATATTATCGATCCAGGTATTCCTATTCATACCATCTTTGGAACTATTGATAGATATGTAGCTATTGCATCATTAGTTATACCATTGTCTTCTCCTTTAGCTACTTTTGTTGATTTAATTTATTATCATGATTATAAAGAATCATTTAAAGAAAAAAAAGGAATTGAAAATGAAATAAATTTTATTAAACAAGAATTACAAAAAAATAAAGAAGTTTTGTTTAATCTTGAAAATGAACAAAAAATGGTACAGGAAGAAACAAAATTTAAAACAACTAAAATTGATAATTTAGCGCTACTAAAAAAAATAAAAGGTGATTTAGAAATTTTACACACTTTGGGATATAATGAAAATAAATATTTAAAATTTTATTTAAAGGGTAATATCGATGATATCTTGAAGTTAGATAATTATAATGATGAACAAATTAAAATGGCTCATTCTTATTTAGAAGAGAAAGCTAAAGCACTTACTAAAAAAAAGAAAATAAATTTTAATTTTTTTACTTAAAATATAAAACCTACTATTTAGTAGGTTTTAATCGATTATTTTTTTTATACTATCATTAATTGCTTTTAAAGTATTTTCATTCTTATTATTTTGTGGTTTATAATATCTTTTACCCTTTAAATTATCTGGTAAGTATTGTTGTTTTACTATATGATTTGGATAATCATGAGCATATTTATAGTCTTTTGAAGTAGTTTTGATATGATTAGGTACATTACCTGTATTACCTTTATTTATATCATTTATGGCACTATCTAAAGCTAAATATGCACTATTTGATTTAGGAGATAAAGCTAGTTCTATAACTGTTTGAGCTAGTGGTATTCTAGCTTCAGGTAGTCCAATTCTTTCACAAGCATTAATACAAGCATCTACTTTAACACCCATCATTGGATTAGCAAGTCCTATATCTTCATATGCAATAACACTCATTCTTCTAAATATTATATCCAAGTCTTCTGCTTCAATAAGTCTTGCTAAATAATGAAGTGCTGCATCGACATCTGATCCTCTTATACTTTTTTGAAAAGCGCTAATAACATCATAATAACCATCTGAATTTTTATCATGAAAAAAATTAGGCTTATTATTTATTTTTTTAACTACTTCCATATTTACTATATAATCACTGGTAGAGTAGTAAGATACTTCTAAAAGATTATAAGCAAATCTTAAATCACCACTAGATAAATTAGCTATATAATCTATTGTTTCATTATCAATTTTTATATTATTTAGTATATTTTTTTCTATTACTTTATTTATTCCTTCAATAATATCTTCTTTATTTAATTCTTTTAATTCAAATATTTGACATCTACTTCTAATTGCTGGATTTATAGCATGATATGGATTAGATGTTGTCATACCAATTAATGTTACTAAACCATTTTCTAAATATGGTAAAAGTAAATCTTGTTTATCTTTATTTAATCTATGAATTTCATCCATTATGATAACCATACCATTATACATTTTAGCTTCTTCGATAACTACATCAAAATCTTTTTTATTATTTATAGTAGCATTTAACATTCTATATCTTAAATTTAAATCATTTACTATAGAAGTTGCTATACTAGTTTTTCCTATACCAGGTTTACCATTTAATATCATAGAAAATAACTTTTTATTCTTAACTAAATTAGTTAATATTTTATTATCTCCTATTAAATGTTTTTGACCTATTATATCTTTAATACTTTTAGGTCGCATTATAATAGCTAATGGTTCAGTCATAACATCACATCCAATAAATAAATATTATTATAATTTATAAAAAAAGTCAATAAAAATACTTTGTTTTTATTTTATAAAAATGTTATAATGGACATGTGATATTATGGTTGAAATAGATGAATTTTGTAATTATTTATTAATTGATAAACATTATAGTAATAATACTATCGAATCTTATAAGAGAGATTTAACTAAATTTTATGTTTATATTGATAAAGATTTAAAAAAAGTAAGTAAAGATGATATTAAAGATTATTTAAAACATTTATATGATGATAATATGAATGAAAGAAGTATTGCTCGTAATATATCTACTTTAAAAACATTTTATAAGTTTTTAAATATATTAAAGATTATTAATAATAATCCAGTAGATAGTATATCATCTCCTAAATTAGGTAAAAAACTACCTAATACTTTATCAGAAGAAGATATTAATAAATTATTAAATATTAAATTAATAGATAATTATTCATATCGCAATAAAGCTATGTTAGAACTTATGTATGCAACTGGATTACGTGTTAGTGAACTTGTTAATTTAAAAGTATATGATGTTAATTTAGAAGAAGCTATAGTTAAAACGATGGGGAAGGGGAGTAAGGAAAGAATAATTCCAATAGGGGATTATGCTTTGAATGCTCTTAAAATATATATTAATGAATATCGAAGTAGTTTATTTAAAAGAGAAGTTAATGATTACTTGTTTTTAAACAATCATGGTAAACCTATGACTAGACAAGGTTTCTTTAAAATTATTAAAAAATTAGCTAGTGAACAAGGTATTACTAAAGAGTTTTCACCTCACACATTAAGACATTCATTTGCTACTCATTTGTTAAGTCATGGAGCAGATCTTAGGATTATACAGGAATTACTTGGACATAGTGATGTATCAACTACACAAATATATACACATGTTTCTAATGAAGAATTAGAAGATACTTTTAAAAAATATCACCCACATGGAAATTAGAGGAGGAACAATTATGAATTTAAAAAAAATTAATGAAACTATATTTAGAGAATATGATGTAAGAGGAATATATGGGGAAGATTTAGATATTGATGTTGCTTATACTTTTGGAAGAAGCTTTGCTACTTATATTAAAAATATGGGTAATGATACTGTAATTGTTGGACATGATAATAGAGAATCATCTCCAGTACTTTCTGAAGGATTAATTAAAGGATTAATGGAAAGTGGAGCTAATGTTATTGATTTAGGATTAGTTACTACTCCAATGTATTATTTTGCCAAACTTAAAAATAAGATTGAAACTGGTATTATGATTACTGCTAGTCATAATCCAAGAGAATATAATGGTTTTAAGATTTCTTTTTCGATAGATGGAAATGCTTGTGGAAAAGTTATTACTGATTTTAGAGATTTTACTAATAAATTAGAATTTATTGATAAAGAAGGTACTTATAAATCATTAGATATTAAAGACGACTATTTAAAGGAAGTCAAAAATAGTGTTGATATGGGTGATAGAAAAGTAAAAGTTGTATATGATTGTGGTAATGGTACTGGAAGTATTATTGTTAAAGATATATTAGATATGTTTAATGTTGAATATGATTTACTATATTGTGATTCTGATCCAACATTTCCTAATCACCATCCAGATCCATGTGTTGCTAAAAACATGGTAGATTTAGGTAATCGTGTTAAAGAACTTGGATATGATTTAGGTATTGGTATAGATGGAGATGCTGATAGAGTTGGTTTAGTTGATCAATATGGTAATATTATACCTAGTGATATGATAATGTTAATTGTATATAGAAGTATTTGTAATTCTATGAAAAATAAGAAAGCTGTATATGATGTTAAATGTTCTAAAACTTTAATTGATGGATTAAAAGATTTAGGTTTAAAATGTGAAATGGCTCGTACAGGAAATTCTTATATGAATCTAAAAATTAATAAAGAAGATTTTGATTTTGGTGGTGAATATTCTGGTCATTTGTGGTTTAGAGATAAATGGATGGGATTTGATGATGGAATATATGCTGGCTTAAGATTAATTGAAATATTATCTAAAACAGATAAGAAAATATCTGAATTACTTGATAATACTAATAAGTATTATGCAACTGAAGAATTAAAATTTAGTGTACCTGATGATATTAAATTTAGTGTTGTTGAACAAGTAAAAGATTATTGTAAGAATAATAATTATGAAATAATTACTGTAGATGGTGTTAGATGTGAATTTGATGATTCTTGGGCACTTGTAAGAGCAAGTAATACTGGTCCTAATATTACAGCTAGATTTGAAGCAAAAACAGAAGAAAGATTAGAAAGTATTCAAAAAGAGTTTACTGATTTATTAAATAGTTTAATAAAGTAGGGGAGTGATATATTGGAAACATTTGAATATAGTCCTAAAGGTGTATGTTCATCTAAAATGATTTTTACTATTGATAATAACATCATTAAAGATATGAAAGTAATAGGTGGATGTCCTGGCAATTTATTAGGAATTAAAAGTTTATGTATTGGTAAAGATATTGATGAAATTATTGATAAATTAAAGGGGATAAGATGTGGATTTAAACCAACATCTTGTCCTGATCAAATAGCTACTGCACTTTTACAATATAAAGAAAAGAATAAACATTAATTTGTTTATTCTTTTCTATTGATTGTATATCTCATTGCTACTATCTTATTACTTTCTACCTTATTGGTATTAGCAATAAACAAATAGACACTCCTGAAATTAAGAGTGTACTTATTATTTTTTATTAGGTAGACATTCATCAGCCAAATAAATGTTCCTAATTAATATTATGCAATTAATTGCTTACAAATAGATTATAACATAAATATATATTTTAGCAATATAAATAAAAAGAGAAGATATTCTCTTTTTAAATGGGTCATTATTTACAATCCATATTACGTTCATTATCAGAACAATTTCTACAAGAATTTGTAGTATTATTTGAAGTTTTATTCATATTATTACTACGTTTATTGTTTGTAGCATTCTTAGATTGCTTTAAATTCTTTTTCATAATTTATCACCCAATATTATTATTAACTATAAATAGAGTAGTTATACTATTATATATTAATTATTTTCAAAATATAGAAGTTAACATAATATACATTATAGG
>CACYFN010000017.1 GCA_902773675.1 uncultured Erysipelotrichaceae bacterium
AGTTGTACTTCGTACACGACAATTTTTTATCCCTTTAATTCCCTTACAAAAATTATCTAACTTTAAAGACAATTAAAAACAGATATTGACTATCCGTTTTTAATATATTAAAATTAAATCATTAATAAAGCTATTTTTTAGTGGAAAAACTCCACACTTATTCTACACTAACTAACTAAAAAGTTATATTACAATAGCAAATAAATTTCCTCCACCTTTATTAACCAATTTAGTTAAAGTATTTTGTAATTTAAATCTAGCATTTTCCGGAGTTAATGACAATTTTGCTTGTATTCCTTCTTTAACAATTTCATCTAAGCTTCTACCAAATATTTCACTTTTCCATATATTAGTAGGATCTTTATCGTTATCTTTTGTTATATAATCAATAAGTTCTTTACATTGTAATTCAGATCCTATAATTGGTTCAAAAGTAGATTCAACATCAACTCTAATCATATGTATAGAAGGAGCTACTGCTTTTAATTTAATACCATACCTACTTCCTTGTTTAATGATTTCTGGAGCATCTAATTTCATATCAGCTAAAGTTGGATTAGCTACTCCATAACCTGTAGATTTAACCATCTTTAAAGCATTTTTAATTTGATCATACTCTACCTTAGCTTCATTATAATCCTGAAATAACTTAAGAAGCTCAGCTTTACTTTTAACATCAACTCCTATAATATCTTTGAGTAATTGATCATATAGCTCACTAGGTGCATCTAAACTAATAGTAACTACTCCCAAAGCAGTATCAACATCAGAAATATATGATTTACTTATATATTCACAATTATCAAAATGACCAATTATTGTATCAATATCTCTTAACTTATCAACATCAACAACACTTTCTCTAATCTTATCAATATATATTTTTTTTAACCAATTATCACTATTTAAACATGCAATCCAATCAGGCATATTAACTTTAACTTCCAATACCGGAAATTCATACAAAGCCTCTTTTAATATACTATAAACTTCCCTATCATTCATATTTTCTAAACTCAGAGGTATTACTGGTACATTATATGAATCTTTTAATTTTTCAGCTAATCTTTCAGTTTCAGGAAGCATAGGATGACTAGAATTTAACACTACAATAAATGGTTTACCAATTTCCTTTAATTCATTTATAACTCTTTCCTCTGCCTCTACATAATTATTTCTACCTATCTCTCCAAAAGAACCATCAGTAGTAACAACTATACCAATACTAGAGTGATCCTTAATAACTTTCTCTGTCCCAATGGAAGCTGCTTCTATAAAAGGTATCTCATCATCATACCAAGGTGTCTTAACCATTCTAGGCCCATTTTCATCTTCATATCCTTTAGCTCCATCTATAACATAACCAACACAATCAACAAGTCTAACATTACAGCTAAAATTATCAATTTGAATATTAGCTGCATTAGATGGTACAAATTTAGGTTCCGTAGTCATAATCATCTTACCTTGAGCAGATTGAGGTAATTCATCCAAACACCTTTTTTTCTCATACTCATCCTCTATATTAGGAACAACCAAATTTTCAATAAACTTCTTAATAAAAGTAGATTTACCTGTTCTAACAGCCCCAACAACACCTAAATACAAATCTCCACCAGTTCTCTCAGTAATACTCTTAATAATATCTATTTTATCCATATCCTCACCGCTTTCTAATAAAAGATATGTATAAAATATTAAAAAAGAACAAAAAAATACATAATTTCTAATATATAATTTTTTTACCATTATTCATTATATAATCACTATTAAAAATTAAAGTAGACATCTCCATTAATAAACTAATATCTATTTTACTTAATTTTTCTTTTGGTAATAAATAAATTTTCTCTAAATAATTATATAATTCATATTTATCACAATCAAAATCAAAACTATCTACTAAATATAAAAATTTACATCTATTAATAACAATTTTCATCTCAACTTGATTATCAAAATAATCATAATATTCAAATTTTTCTTTTTTTAAATCTAAAACTATTCCATAGTTGATATCAATATAAACATCCACATCAAAATAACCCTCTATTGTTATATTATAAAAATTTTTAAGTTTAATAAATAATTGCCTTAAAAATTTTTCAATATTTTCTTCACTATCAAATTCAATATCACTAGTTAAATTATATAAATATATAATATATTCTAAATCACTAATAATATCTATTTTCAAAATAATCACCTAATTTATCATATGAAAAATAACAATGTAAGTACTACATTGTTATTTGAATCTTTTCATAAATTTCCTTTTTACCTTCTTTTGTAACATTAGAAAACATTACAAAATCATCACCTACAACCAAATCTAAATCCTCTAAAATAGCATTTCTTTGATTCTGTTGAAGAGTAATACCAACTTTATCAGTCTTAGTCGCAACTATCGTAACAGGTATTTTATAATGTTTCAAAAAATTATACATCATCAAATCATCATTACTAGGTTGATGACGAAAATCAATTAACATAAACACTCTCTTTAAATTCGATCTATTCTCAATATAATCTTCCATCATTAAACCAAATTTCTTCTGTTTCTTCTTACTTACCATAGCAAATCCATAACCAGGAGCATCAACCAAATAAAAATCATCATTAACAAGATAAAAATTAATCGTCTGTGTTTTTCCTGGAGTAGCTGATGTTCTTGCATAATTTTTTCTATTAATTAAACTATTAATAAAACTACTCTTTCCCACATTAGATTTACCAACAAGTAAATACTCTGGCTTATTATCAGTAGGATATTGACTACGCCTAACCGCACTTATTTCTAAATTAACACTATTTATCTTCAAGATTATCACCTCAAATAACGACTAAATTATAACATAGAAGAAAATTTTTGTCAAAGAAAGTTACTTATCGATAGAAACAAATATAAGTTCAGCAGCATTCCTTATATCAGTATCAATAACTATATCGTTATTATTATATATCCTTCCATTATCTTTATTAATAAGAACATAATCTTTATTAGAATCAAGAGTTATACCCATAATATCCGAAAAAGATCTAACAAGCAATTTTTTTATTTTCCAAATAATTTCATTTACAGGCAAAAAAACATCAAAGTCAACATCTAATTCTGATAATATAATTTTAACTAAAACCTTATTCTCCATTATCATCACCATTTGAAATAAAATCAATAAATCTACATAATATAGGCATTCCTTCAATAATTTGATATCCCATATTATTTTTTAAATCAGCAGACATTTGCTTATTTATTGCTGTTAATTTAAATACATTCTGATTAGAAACACCTTTACCTATCCATATACCTTCACTAGAATTAATTATATCAGATATCCAAGAATTAAATAATAAAGATTTAATTTTAGCAACATCATCTATCATAATTAATGATATATTCTCATAACTTTTTAATAATTTACTAAACTCTTCAAGTTTTTGTTTTTCAACACCAGAAACAAATTTATCTAAACCATATACAACAATAACACCTTGAACATTACTACCATTATTTTTTAAACCTTTAACATAATTAATCATATTATCTAAAAATTTATCAAAATTATTAACAATATAATTAGGATAATATCTTATATCCAAATCTAATAATTTTAAAGGATCAACTATAATTAAATTTCTTTTAAAAACTTGTAATAAAATATAAAGAAAGCTCTTAGTAAATATTAACATATTACTTAATTTATTTGAAGAAATAAGATATCCAACATTTAAACCAAAATCAATATTTAAAATATCTAAATCATCTCTACCAATAGCAAAAGGAACAGAATGTAAATCAGAAATCTCTTTTTCAATATCTTTATATCTAACAATTTCAGGTAAAAGTGGAATCATTCTAGCCTTATTTTGATTAATCTCATTCTTATTAGAAATAAATTGTCTGATAAAATCATTTAGACTATCATTATCTTCAACAATACTTGCTGCTTGAAATTCATGTACACCATCATTATTTAACAAACCTCTACCAAAAATATCTCGAGGTGTAATTTTTGTTTTAACATTCAAAACACTTGAGTAATCAAAAGAATCTTTAAGTTTAAAAGCATAAATATTTCGACAATTACTAGATATTTTTCTCTGAATTGAATTCGTAGAATTACAAGTAAATATAAATATAATACCATATCTTTCAGAATCACGAGTTAAATCAGGTAATTCATCATACAATACTTGATTACTTTCATATATAGAATCATAACCATTAAAAATTAGAACCATTATCGGTAAATTTTTCTTACCACTTCTTTGATATGATTTATACTCTCCACCATAATTAGCAAAAAGTTTTTTACGTTTTTTTATCTCATTCTTTATTAACTTTAATAAATTATTAAACTCCTCATCTTCACCACTAACAACAACACCACCAAAATGAGCTAAATCAATATATCTATTTAAAAATTCAGATCCATAATCAATAGCATAAAAGTTAATAAGATCAGAAGAATAATTATTAGTAGTTGAATAAACAATAGAATTAATTAATAATTCATTCTCACTTCCATCATTACCATAAATAATAGTATTACCATCATCTAAAAAACTATATTTAATAATTCCTTGTTCCTGTTTTTCAGGAGCATCATATTCACCTATAATAGCAGAAACATTTAAATTATCATTAACAACATTATATTTTTCACATAACTTATCCACTACAATTAATCCAGGAATATTATCTAACCATAACTTTCTAGAAACCTTAGAAACCCTTTCAGAAGTTTCAATAATACTCCTTAAAATTGCACCTAATTGATCACCCTTAGCCTGTACTTTTCTACCATCCGAAGCTTGAATACTTTTAATAAATATTCCACAATCATTTAAAACATTTATACTTTTATCTACCTCTTTAACTACCTTATCTGAAGGATAATACTTAGCACCACACCATCCGGATTGTCCAAGAGCAAAATATTCATCATAACCTACTTGTAAATAAAATCTACCAACTTGTTTTAAATAAGCAGCATCATTCTTTTTTAACATTTCTCTACTATCAGATTCATCTTGAACCTTTAAACAAACCTTAAATCGAGAATTTGACCATATTTGATCATTAACAACTCCACTAGGCTTTTGAGTAGCAAGAATTAAATGAACCCCAAGTGACCTACCAATACGAGCAACACTAATTAAATTATCCATAAAATCAGGTTGTTGACTTTTAAGTTCAGCAAACTCATCACATATAATAAATAAATGTGGAAGAGGTTCATCTAATCTTCCCTCATGGAAAAACTTTTGATATTTATAAATATCAATAGTACTCTCTCCTAATTTATCACGAGCAACATTAAATAAATTTTGACGTCTCTTAACTTCACTATCAATACTAACTAATGTACGATCCATTTCTGCTTTATCTAAATTAGTTATTGTACCAGCTAAGTGTGGAAGAACAACACCACTTACCTTATTTTCAAATGCAAGAGCAAGCCCACCACCCTTATAATCAATTAATATAAAAGAAACATCATCAGGACTATAATTTATACACATAGATAAAATATAAGTAATAATAAACTCTGATTTACCACTACCAGTAGTACCAGCAATAAGTCCATGTGGTCCATGCTCTTTTTCATGTAAATCTAAGTACATAACACTGCCTTGATCATCCACTCCTACTTCAGCTTTTAAACTTGTAGTTGTATCACTAGTATTCCATCTATTTAATATATTTAACTGTTCTACCTTACCAACCTTTTCCATTTCCATAAATGATATTGTATCAGGTAAATGACCATTACCATCTTCAAACTCAATAGGAATATTAGATAAAATTTTAGAAATTTTAACCATATCAATATCATAATTAATTTCTTCAACAAAATCTACTTTTTCTTGTCTTTCAAAAGAATTTTTTAAAAGACCACATTGTTTATCAACACCCAAAGATATAAAATTATTACACTTACTAGGCAATTTATTTAATCTATTTTCTATAATAATACTACTAAATCCCAAATTTTCATCAGACTCATTAACAGTTTTAATAAAATCATAGTTTTTAATTGAATCATAATCATCAGTTAAAATAATATAATGTGGTTTTGGATATTTCAAATTAGCATTTGATCTATAATTTACCTCATTTAATAAATAATCAGCAACACTCTTACTACATTCATTATCAGTTGCGAAAAATCTAATCATTTTATCATTACTAAAACAATGATTTAAATATTTAAAATAATTCCAATGTTCAACAGAATTTTCATTAGTAAAAACAACAATTTTTAAATCTTCATAACTATAAAAAGTTATTAATTGTAAAATAATATTATTTAAAAAACCATAACATTTTTGACTAGGTCCCATAATAGCAGTTATTCTATTTTCTAAAAAAGAATAACCCATTGGAATATTAGTAATATATTTATATTCCTCTATTAAATTATCTGCTTGTTTTTTAAGTGCATCCTCTTCAATAGTAAATCCATCCTCTGGAAAAGCTATCTTAACTCTTAGAGGAGTATTACCTATACCAATTCTAACAACTAAAAAATCTTCTTGATCAACTCTCTTATCCCAAAAGCTATATCCCTTTTTTTCAATAATATTAACACACTCTAAAGGAGTAATCAAATTTTCAATAATAATATCTTTTTGTAATTTATATTCAACATCAATTTCAACTCTTTTATCATCTAAATATTTATTATACTTTTGAATAATTTCCTTTCTTCTTTTCTCTTTAAGACGTTTATTATACCATCTCATAAGAAGTGGCCATAAAAGCATAGATAATAACATAGCTCCAGATGTAATCAATGAAGGTAATTGTTGTTTAACATTAGAATCTTTAGATAATATTCTACCAATACTAGATATTAAAGTAAAAACAGAAATAAGTCCCATTGTAAGCATAGGACCAATAGTTAACAATATAGGTAACTCAGCATCCTTATTAGTCCTTGGAGGAGTACTTAGCTTAATTTCTTTACCTTCAATTATTCTTCTAATACGTGGAGACTTAGAAAAATAATCATCCTTAGAATAAAGATCCCTATCCTTAAATTCTAAACTATCACTATCGCCTAAATCTATTTTTTTCAAAACTAATCCAGAAGACTCTAAAATATAATTATCAGAATTCATAGGATTATTAATTAATATTATATCTTTCAAAAACACAATTTTAAGAGAAAAAACCGAAATAACATCTCCATAATTTAAAACCTTTTGTTGATTTTTAACAATATGATTATTAACATAAACAGAACTATTATTTAAAAATAAAACATAATTACCCTTAACAAAATTTATTTTAGCAATCACATTATTATTTTTAGATACAAAATATCTAAGATTACAAATATCTGCATTACCAATAATAACATTTATTTTTTTATCATAACTATAAACATCAAAATGATTTTCTATTAAATTACACACATATATAACATAATTAATATTATCTCTACGTATAAAATAAAAATTATTAGGAACAATTTCTTGCTCTTTCACCCTTTTATTATTAACCATTATAGAAACATCAGCAGTAGAATATAAAAACCATTTATTATCCCTAGCCTCTATATTTATAAGTTTCGATTCTTCATCAGGATTCTCATCAAAACTATAACTACCTGAAATATCATGAGGTAAAGAATAATTCAACAACTTATCAACTAAATATAAATATACTTTCATCCTAGCCACCTCTATTATGTTTACATTATATCATTATTTTATTTAAAAGTAAATTAAAAGAAGGTCAAATTTAACCTTCACGGAACGGGAATTTAACACTTTTTTAAATATAAATTTGTGAAAACCATTGAAATATGGTTATTTTTTTGTCAAATTTTTATTTTTTCTATTGCGTACATTAACGTATATTTGATATAATATATGTGAAAGGTATTGATATATTATGAGAATCAGAAAGACACACACAAAAAATACTATTCAATATGCTATTATTTATGATTTAAATATTAATGGTAAAAGAACAACAAAAGTTTATGAAAATTTTGGTACATTAGATAAAATTAAACTCAGATCAAAAGATGAAGAACCTTTAGTTTGGTTAAAAAAATATGTTGACGATTTAAATAATAAAATTAAAAATGAAATTTTACCAATTATATTAAAAAAATCTCCAACAAAAAGATTAGATAAAGATAAACAAGTTCTATTTAACGGTGGATATTTATTCTTACAAAAAATTTATTATGATCTCAAATTAAATACTATTTGTGATTCTATATCTAATAAATATCAATTTAAATATGACTTAAATGACATCTTATCTAAGCTAATTTATTCTAGAATTATTTATCCATCTTCTAAATTAAAAACTCTGGAATTATCTAAAAATTTTCTTGAACAACCTAATTTTGAATACCAACATATTCTTAGAGCTTTAGAAGTTATTTCAAAAGAATCTGATTTTATTCAATCAGAGCTTTATAAAAATTCTTTAAAATATTCTGAAAGAAATCATAAAATACTTTTTTATGATTGTACAAATTACTATTTTGAAATAGAACAAGATGATGATTTTAGAAAATATGGTAAAAGCAAAGAACATAGATCTAATCCTATTGTTGGTATGGGATTATTTATGGATGGTGATGGTATTCCTCTTGCATTTGATACATTTCCTGGTAATAAGAACGAACAACCCACTTTAAAACCTTTAGAAGAAAAAATTATTAATGATTTTAATAATCCTGAATTTGTTGTTTGTACCGATGCAGGTCTAGCATCTACTGCAAATAGAAAATTTAATAACATATCTAACAGAAAATTCGTTACTACACAATCGTTAAAAAAATTAAAAGGTTTTATTAAAGATTGGGCATTAGATTTATCTAAAGGATGGCATCTAGATAACTCTAATAAAACTTATAACATATCTAAACTTAGAGATGATGAAGATTTAATAAAGAAATATTATGATAAAATTTTCTATAAAGAAAGATGGATAAAAGAAGATGGAATTGAACAAAGATTAATTGTTACCTTCTCGCCTAAATATCAAGAATATCAAAAATCAATTAGACAGACTCAAATCAATAGAGCATTATCAATCATAGAAAAAAATCCCAAAAAAATGAAATCAAATAATGAGAATGATCCTAAAAGATTTATTGAAACAATATCAACTACTGAAAATGGTGAAACTGCATCTGAAAATCACTATTCATTAGATACAGATAAGATTAATGAAGAAGCTAAATATGATGGACTATATGGAGTATGTACAAATCTAGAAGATGAAATATCTGAAATAATTAGAATTAATAAAAGAAGATGGGAAATTGAAGAATCTTTTAGAATAATGAAATCAGAGTTTAATGCAAGACCTGTATATTTATCTCGTGAGGATAGAATAAAAGCACATTTTACAACTTGTTTTTTAGCATTAATTATTTATAGATATTTAGAAAAGAAACTTGATGAACAATATACAGTATCACAAATCATTGAAACATTAAGAGAATATAATTTTAGAAATGAAAATAACATAGGATATTCTCCACTATATAAAAGAACAGAAATAGTTGATTTGTTGCATAAAAAAAATGGCTTTGACACAGCCTATGAAATCGTTGAAAATAAGAAAATGAAAAAAATTTTTCAATTAACAAAAAAATAGAAAATGTACGCACTTTTTAAGCAATATAAAAACTCCCAAACTTATTGAAAAATAAGGCCTAGGGAGTTTTTTAGTTTCTAAAAGTGTCAAATTCAGGATTTTATTTAAAAGTAAATTAAAAGAAGGTCAAATTTAACCTTCACTCAAACATTATTAATATATTATAAATAATCATCAACAGAATATGTATGTCCTTGAATAACAACAGTAGAAACATCAACTGTACTTCGTTGATTACCAGTAGTCATATCAACTCCAGTATAATAATTAGTAATAGTATAAGAATCACCATTTATCAACAAAGACATTGTGCCATCAGAAAATTTAGTAAGTTTCATTCCATTATAATCATATTCAATATTACCATTATGAAAATTATAATTACCATTTTGTACTATTTCCTCATATTTTTCAGCAATCTCAAAATTACTCAAAGTTCCAGGTATAGCGCCTAAATCAAGTGCATAACCATTATTAGTCTTATAAGTATAACGACTTTTAGAATATGAATAATCTGATCTTACTGCAGAATCTTCAGTACTAGTATTAAATCTTGAAGTACTTGATTGTCCATCATAAACATCACTTAACATTTGAGCATATTCCCTATACTCTCTATATAATCGTGCTGATTCCTCTGAATCACCTTCTTCAAGAACTTTTCCACTTTTAGTATCTTTAACAATATAATGTCCACTTTCTCTTCTTACTATTGTAACAGAAGAACCATCAGCATATGTACGTACTTCAGTAACATCGCTCAACCTACAAGTAACAGTTATGCCACCTTCAACAGTAAAACTAAATGAATCATTAGTATTAGTATTTGCAATACCTAATATATGATGATCACTATCAGTAATATATTCACCATATCCACCATTATTTAATGCATATCCATCTTCATCAAATTTAATACTATTGTACTCTGTAATTTTTCCATTTTTATCAAAATTCCAAATCATATCAATATAGTTACTAGACTTATTAACATAAAACAATGTTCTAGTTCCATCATTATTAACGTTTAAATATATTTCATAATTTCCTTCAGACATAATATATTGATCACCCCAGTCAAAACTAGAATGCCAAACGCTAAAAATATTCCAAGAATTGCTAATCATATAATTCATTTTTTCATTTAATTGATCAATAGTAGTAGAACAAACATCTTCATACTTTGGTACATCAGGTGTAATATATTTTAAATCAGTATTATTATTTCTATCACTATTATTATTTGAATTAGCACTTGTACTAGCATAACTATTATTATTAGAATTATTAGTATTAGTATTACCATCAGTACTATTAGAATTAATAGATCTAATACTAGCATCTGAAGTACTACTATCATCGCTAATATGAGGAACACCATTAATCCAATAATCTTGATATAAATTATAATAAGCTAAATCGTCTTTTCTATCAGGATAATAAGCAGTTTTCATAATATCTGAAGATGAAACGCTTCCATTATGTGTATCATTAATAGTTGTAATTGCCCCATCATTTCTTAAAACAGTACCATCTGGATAAATTATTTCAGTAGCACGAACATCTTCATTAACAATTGGAGAATTAGGATCAAAATAATATATAACATACGCATAATCAGTAGGTGATCCATCAACAGGTACTCTATATATTAAACATATAGCATCACGAGATCTCAATTCAATATGATCTCCAGTTGCATATGTAAATCCAGCATAATTGTAACTACCCCTATCAACCGAACCTTCACTATACATACTTCTTATCTTATCAATTGTCAATATTTCTTTTGGATTTAAAACTTCATGATCTATCGTAACAGTTTCAGTGTTTGAATTATTATTTGAATTATTATAATTATTATTACTATTATTATTACTTTTATCACGTATTAATTGCAAATTATTTGCCATATAATCACCCTTTCTAATTTCATAATTTTATAAAAACAACTTCACACAAAAATATTATTCAATGATTATAAAGCCCAATGAACATTATCAAAAAGGCCTAATTTATCAGCAATTTCATTTTTATTTGCTTCTAATTCATTATCAAAACGTCCTTCACTTTTTAATTCAATTAAAACTTCATCATTAAAAACAGAACAAGTATATTTCTTACCATTATATTCAAAATCACACTCAACTGAAATTATACCTGAATCTGTTGAATGATAATAATAACATTTATCAGAAGTCTCAATAAAAAATGATATATCATAAAGATCTGCTCCAGGTATATCTCTCCAAGAAACTCTACTTTTACCATTACCATATTTATACATTTTACCATCTGATGAAACTTTAAAAACTTCAAAATTATAGGGATCAATTTCATCACATAAAACATAAAAATCTAATTGACGATAATAATAAACATGATAATTTCTAGGTTCAGGTACAAAAAAACACTTAGTATATATAACAACATCATTATCCATTTCAACTTTATTAGCATTTTTAAAAACATCCTCACACAATTCTACAGAATCTTTATGATTAGTATTAAATTTTATTCCAGGAAATCGACTAGGTACCAATGGATGAACTTTAGAAAGAACTTCTGAACTAGAAGAATTTTCCTGTGAACTATTTATATTTGTATTATTTTCATTTAAATTACTTGTACTTGAACTAGTTGATACACTTTCATCAATATCCTCAGTAGAAAGAATAGTTCTAATTTTATAATTGCCAAAATCTATTACAAAATTATAACCACCTTCCCACCTTTTTTCAACATACATATACTCATTGATTATCCAATGAGTATATGAAATATCTTCTTGTTTTTCTAAGTTTTTTATATTTATTTCCTTTGGTATTTCATATTCTTCACCATCTATTACAAGATAAAATGTATCAAAATCCTTATAAATATAAACACTATCATCATTTTTATTTGTCCAATATGGTTTTCCATTATTATAACCTTTTTCCCAATCAGCAGTATCATTAGATAACCATACATCAAGAACATCTTCAGTTTCCCATGAATCTTTTCTTCCATACCTAGAGATAGTTCTTGCATTACTGCCACTACTAGTACTTCGTTTTTCTACACCTTTTAAAGAAGTATCTTCCACATCAAAAGACTCTGATTCATATTTTCCTTTGTAACCATTAGAACTACTTTTTACAAAGTTATATTTACTATCATATTTTTTTGTATCAACGTTTCCTATAAAATATAAATTATTACCCATAATAACACCATTCCATTTCACACTATTAAATCAAAGAAATTTAATATATACAAATTATTAAAAAGAAAAAAAGTTGAAAGTTCCATAAAATGTGATGTAATTAAAATCAAATGAATCAAATTATTATTTTAATTAAGTTCTATTTCTATACCAAATTCTTCTATAATTAAAACGTATGCATCATCAAATCTTTTCTTAACATACATATGATCATTTATTTTCCATCTATCTTGATCAACTTGTTCCAAATCACTTAAATTAATATTTTTAGGTATATTATATTCTTTATCACCAAGAACACAAACAAAACTATCATAATCTTCATAGATATAAACATATTCACCAGTTCTCCAATATGGTTTTCCATTACTATAACCTTTATCCCAATAACTATTTGATAAACACATATCTAAAGTATTTCTCATATCCCAAGTAGTATTTTCCCCAAAATTTGAAACAGTTCTCTTATTATAATTATTATCACTATTAGAATTATTATTTATATCTAATAAACTAGATGCTTTAGAACGAATTTCACTCATTTCATTATCAGATAAATTAACTATATTGCCACTTTTATCTGTAACCTTTATATTATTATCTTTATCCACATGAACGACATATTCATTTTCATCTATTTCAATATAAAAATAATTCTCTTTAAATTCAAATCCCTCAGTAAAAGCATAATATATTTGTCCATCACCGCTGTAATAACACATAATATCTGAATTATAATCATCAACCGTTATAAAACCTCTACCTAAATAAGTGAATGTACCATCTGGATTTCTTTTAAATACTCTAACTATAGTTTTACCATCAGATACGAAACAAATTTCATCTTTAATATTAAAAAACATTTTTCCATCAATTTCTGTATCAACATAGCCATTATCACCAATAATTCGACTTTCTAACTTATCTTCATATTTTTTTATATCTTCTTCCGATAGATCATTTAAATAAGTATCTATCTTTTTCACTTTTACACTATCAGTTGTATCATACAAATTATTATAATAATTATATATAGTAGTATCTTGTTCTTCCTCAGAAGCCAAATAATTTTTCTGAACATCATATTTCTGAACTCTTCCTGTATTTTCAAATGACAATGGATTATCATAATACAAAATATTACCATCAGGATAAATTATTGCTGTTCCAGTTATATTATTATCACTATAATCTCCATTAAAATAATAAATAAGATATGCATATTCATTTGTATCATCAATTTGAATTTTATATAATAAAGTTTTTTTATCTCCTGATACTAATTCAATATGTTCTCCACTAGCACAAGTAAAATTTTCATATGTTTTTTTTGTCTTATTAGCTTCAGCATTTTGAAAAGCATATTTTGAATCACTAATTTTATTAGATTTAGAACCAGACAATCCAAATTTATAACTATTATCATAAAAAATAATGCTTCTTTCAACTTTATCCGATTTAGGGTTTTCCATTTTTTCTATCCTTGTTACCCTATTAGCATTATTATCATTAATTATAAATTTATATGTTTCACCATTATGTGTAATTTTAATTACAGAATAATGATCACAATGTAATACATAAGTATCATATATTGAATCTAACTCTTTTTCCCTTTCAATTCCATTTTTATTTTCAGCTAAATTTTCACGATAACATTCACAATTCTTATCATACAATATATTAACTAATGCATTTGAAAAAGACCAATCTGTTTTACCACCCATATGATGTGCAATATTATATATAGTATAATCCCCTTCAATATATTTTTCTTTCTCTAAAAAATTAAATGAATCATCAAGAAAAAATTCAGCTATTTTTACATTTGTCGATTTACCTGCCATCTTTCTATTTACTATTTCATTTCTTAATTTTCCATCTACTAAAGATAGTTGATTACTATCTATATTATATGATTCAACGCTTGAATTATTATTACTACCATTTGAATAATAACTCTGTTCATCACTTTGATTTGTTTTAACCTTTTGTACAATAGATAAATTATTCCCCATAATGCCTCCATTAAATATCTAAAATTTTAATAGTTTCATGTATATCTTCTATAATTTTCAAATTATTATTTTTTATTAAAAGTAATTTTTCTTCTTCAATTACTTTATTATCTATTTCTAAATTATTTCTTAATTCATTTACTAATAAATCATGTTCATCATTAAGTTTATTAATAAAATTATTAATTGAATTTAAATTATTAATTGCTAAATTTTTTTCTATATCCATTATATCACCATTACTTTAAATATTATTTAAACCTTCTATTGTCTTATTTTTTAAATTAATTTCATTTTGAATACTATTTATTAATATTACTTCATTATTATAATTATTTAATTTTATCACATCAAATTTTTGCTTTAATGCTTCTTGAATTTGTAAAAATTTACTACTATTATCTGTAGTATAATTTTCATTAATAGTATGTAGTACTTTTATTATATTATCTAAATTCTCTTTTTCATCACTATTATACATTTGCATTTTATCAACACAATCTTGTATATTATCAATATTCATTCCAATTGTCATATTATACCTCATATTAAACCTCTAAAATCAGATTCTTGAAAACTTTCTACAGTAAAATTTGATATTTTAGAATTAACTTCATCTTCAATATTATTAATTTTTTCATAAACATTTTCAAATTTTTGTTTAACATTTAAAATAATTTCAACACAATCATTAAAATACTTTTTCTGTTCTTCAATTAAATTTTGATATTTTACAGGTATATTATTATATAAATTTAATATTTGATTCAATAAATCAATATAATTATTAAAATATTCATTAACTTTATCAATAGTATTAAAATTATATACTACCTTTTTTCCTAACAAACTATACTCATATACAATATAATTATAAATAGAAATAATATTTTTTATTTCAATAATATTATTAGCTATTTTGATTTGTTCATCTTGAACTTTATCTAAAAATAACTTAGACTTATTTCCTATCCAATTTTTTTCTATATCTAACAAACAATAATTTTGATTTAAATAATCTTCTTCATAATTACCTACATATGTATCTAATTTTTTAATATTATCTTTTATTTCTTGTACATTTATTTTCATTTTTTTCACCTTTTTTCCATATGTATGTAAATTAAAATTAATTTACATACATAAAGAAAAAAATTTTTTCTTTATCTTCCAATAGCATCATCAGCAGCTCTTTGAGTAACCGAAGTATATTGTGATGCCTTAGAATCAATTCCCTCATTAATTGTATTTTTATAATTAGCAAAATTGTCATTCATTGTACTACTATTATTTTCCATTGATGTACTAAAATTTTGAATAACATCTTGATTTAAAAAACCACAATTTCTAGCAACGTCACAAGTTTCTTGAGCAAATTCTTCAACAGCAGCAATAATACTATTTAGTTCTGCTTCTGCATAATCTTTTGCAGCTTGTGGAGTAATACCAATAATATTTCTATCTTGATTACTAATTGATGAAATATCAACTGAAACCTCTGCAGCTTGAAATGCATGATTAAATGGTGGATAAGTACTATTATCAACTTTCAAATTCTCATTTGCATAATAATTCATCCAATTAATTATTTGTCTATATGCTTCGTCAATACCTCCAGCGTCAGTAAAATATGTTGGTAATTTACTTGCAAATTCTTGAAAAAAATTAGCGCAAGATTCTCCATTCCATTTTGTTGACATACCATCAACAAATTCTTGTGAAACATCCTTAACCTTTCTAGTAAACTCATCATAAATTTCCTGAATCCTATTCAAGCTATCTTCCATTTGTTGAATATTCAATCCCATTTCATATTCACTTGCCATTTTTTATCCCTCCTTTATTTATACGATTATGGCTCGTATCGTATACAATTAAAGTATAACACATTCTTAAATACTAAATCAATATATTAAAAAAATTTTTTTGATAAAATTACAAAAAAAATAAGTAAAATTTTGTCAAAAAATAATAATAAAGAACATTTATATATTTACTTTCTAACAAACATGTAATAACATGATATAAATAATAAAATGAGGTGATCATTCTGAATGACATATTTAATACTATTTTTATATTAGGATTATCAATTATTCCCGCACTAATAATGTTTGGATTAATATTATATTCTGATAGAAAATCAAAAGAACCATTTTTTTTAATGATATTATGTCTAATATCAGGAATATTTACCATAACACTAGCCATGTTTATACAAAACTTCATTGTAAGTTCAATAAATACTAGTGAAACCTTATCAATAACATCAGGAATAAAAATATTCTTAACATCATCAATTGAAGAATACTGCAAACTATTAGCATTATATTTATTCTTTTCACATCTAAAAAGTTTTGATGATATATATGATGGATTTGTCTATTCAGCCATTATTGCCTTATCATTTGCTGGAATAGAAACAGTAATGTATGTATTTAAAGAAATAACTTTAGTAGAACAAAGTTCACTAGCACTCACAAGAACACTCACATCAATTCCTCTACATCTAGTATGTGGTATCGTAATGGGATATTATATTGGATTAGAAAAATTTTCTAAGAAAAAACGATATAAAATATTAGAACTATTTAAAAGCATCACAATACCAATAATAATACATTCAGTATATAATATAATTCTAACATTTATACCACAAATTACATCTAATAATACCATAATTCAAATCTTTATTATCACATATATAATAAGTGTCTATGGAATAGGTATACTATATATTAAAAAAAATAAAGATTTAAATGAATTATTTATAAAAAATAGAAAATATCCAGAAAAATATAAATTTCTAATGCACAAACCAGAATACTGCAAAAAAATGAAACAAAAAAAATAACAATTAACGTTATTTTTTTATACTAATTTGGTTATCATCTTCTAAAACTTTATGTTCTAAAGTTTCTTCACATAATTTTCTATAACCATTTATATCACAATAATCATGTTCGCCATTCTCATCAACAACAGCAACCAAAATATTAGATAATTTATTTAAAAACTTATCACAAATTTCTTTCATTACACAAGCTAAATCAGATGATAAATTTTTTGGTGACAAAATCATAAAAGAATCATTAGAAGCATCAGAACTTAAATTACAAATAGTTAAAACACCCTTTAAAGCAGCAGCCTTCGTAATCTTAACAGAAAAAGCTGTATCATCATCAAAATTTAATTTCAAATTTTCAAAAGCCTCAGTTTTTTCTACTTTATTTTTCCATTCATTTTCATGCTTTTCTTTTTTATGAATATTACCAAAATATATTGGTTCAGCACCATCTATCAATGTAACACCCAAACTATTTTCTAATTCTATTTCATCAATATTAATTACATTTTTATTTTCCATAATTTTCCCCCTTTTTAGAGCCGACAATCAATAATTTTAGCACTTTTTTAACATCTTGTCAAATCAATATATCAAAAAAAAGCCAAAAATAAATATTTTCTTGCCTGTTATAGTAAATGTAACCCATAAATACATTATATATTGCATTTAATCATTCAAATATAAAAGTTGCATTTACATTTTCAAGTGAGCAAAATAAATATTTTTAGCCATTTTTTAATGTTTTTACCTTTTTTTCAACCTTATCTCCAAACATAACTATACCATAATTATAAGGTTCTCCGTAGTCACGTTTATAATATTCATTCATTACAATTTGAAATCTATCCATAAATAACTTATCTAAAAATTTATTAGGACATTCCTCTAAAATACAATTAATAGATTCAAAATATTTCCAATCACCAATAAATTTAGAAATAAAATCTCTATCAAATGTCATATCATCAACCTTATCAGAATGACTAAACAATACAAGATGATCAAATTTAACAGATTTACATAATTTATCTTCACTTTGCATAACAAAACAGCTAGGCAAATTCATATAATCACCATTATTAGTTCTTTTAAACATCTCTTTTCGATAATAAGTAATATATTTTTTACATTCAGTTGAATTAATTAATCTTATAATATCACCTATTAACCAAATTCTTTCATTCTTTAATTCCTTTTTATCTATAAATCTTACCTCATTTAAATAATTCAAAGCATTATTTTTCATTAAAGGACTTAAATAATCCTTACCAATAAATTGTTTAATAAACTCTTTAAAAAATAATAAAAACTCATAACTACTAAATAGTTTATTATTACAAACAATATCACTTATATCATCTGAAAATAATAATAATTCACAATCTTTATACAAATAATATTTTTTATCATTAAACATAAAATCACATCTCCCTAATTCTTTTATATAATTCATAATAATTACCAACACCAATAAAATTTATATTTTCCTTTATCTCATTTGGTATCTCAATTAAATCCTTAACATTATCTTGAGGAATAAAAATAGTTTTAATATTATTTCTCTTAGCCCCCATTATTTTTTCTTTTAATCCACCTATTCCTAGAATATTTCCTCTTAAAGTTTCCTAGAATATTTCCTCTTAAAGTAATCTCCCCAGTCATAGCAATATTACCATTTATTTTTAAATTAGTAAATGCACTAATTAAAGCAGTTGTTAGATTAACACCTGCACTAGGACCTTCCTTATTAACTGAGCCATTAGGAATATGTATATGAATATCATTATTTAAAAGCAAATCATAATCAATATTAAATAATTCATAATTAGCTTTAATATAACTCAAAGCAATTTTCGCACTTTCTTTAAAGACATCACCTAAACTACCAGTTAAAATTAATCTACCATTACCAGGATAATAATTTACTTCAATAGGTAACACATCTCCCCCATAAGAAGTAAAAGCCAGTCCATTTACAACACCAATTTGTGGTTGAATACTAATATTATTATTAAAAAATAAAGCATTACCTAAATATTTAGAAACATCATTAACCTGTAAAATATAATTACTAACTTTTGATTTCTTTAAAACCATATTAGTAACAATTTGACGAATAACAGAAGATATTTTTCTTTCCAATTCTCTAACCCCAGCTTCCTTAGTATAATATCTAATAACATCTAAAATAAAATCATCATCTATTTTAACTTTCTTTAAACCATGACTATCACATATTTTAGGAATTAAATACTTTTTAGCAATATCTAATTTCTCTAAATCAGTATATCCATCAATATTTATTATTTCTAATCTATCAAGTAAAGCATTAGGAATAGAACTAACACTATTTGCAGTTAAAATAAACATAACATTAGATAAATCATACTCTTCTTCAATATAATTATCCTTAAAATATTTATTCTGAGATACATCTAAAACTTCTAATAAAGCACTAGCAGGATCTCCCTTATAATCCTTAGACATCTTATCAATTTCATCAATTAAGAATACTGGATTACTACTTTTAGCACGTCTCATACCATCAATAATTCTACCAGGTCCAGCACCCAAATAAGATTTTCTATGACCAACTATTTCTCCTTCATCACTAACTCCACCTACAGATATTTTTACAAAATTTCTTTTAATACTTTTTGCAATACTATAAGCAAGAGTAGTCTTTCCAACACCCGGTGGACCTACTAAACAAATAATAGTACCATTAATTTTTCTAGTATATTTCTTAACAGCTAAATACTCTATAATTCGCTTTTTTACATTAAAAAGACCATAATGAGATTCATCCAAAGACTTCAAAACCTTCTTAATATCTTCATAATCTTTAGTATAAATATTCCAAGGTAAATTTAATAACCAATCTATATAATTTCTTATAATTCCAATCTCTGGAGAAGTTGCTGGTGTATTTTCATAACGCTTAATTTCCTTTAAAAGACGATTTTTTACTTTCTTATCACAATTAAGTTTATCAACACTTTCTCTTAATTCATCACATTCACTTTCAAAAAATGTATCTTCACCAAGTTCTTCTTTGATTATTTTAAACTTCTCTCTAAGTAAAAATTCCTTTTGACTATTATCAAGTTCTTTTTTTACCTTTGAATCAATTTTTTTCTCAATTTCATATAATTGTTCCTCTTTATATATATCTTCAAGAATCATCTCAACCCTTTTTAAAGCACTAACTTGACTAACATAATCCATTAATCTTTCATTAGAAAGAGATATTTGAGTAACTACAATATCAGTTAATTTACTAATATCTTTTGTATTAGAAATAAGAGCAAGTAATCCATTACTAATATATGGAACATTCTTAATATATTTTTCTAACTCATGATATAATTTTCTAATTGTACCAATAGAAATATCATTAGGTATTTCCTCAATAGGAACTTCACTAACAATAGCCTCGGTAATATCATCATCAGGATTTAAATATTCATTAACATATGCTCTTCTAAAACCAGTAATAACAACTCTAATTTTACCATTTGGAAGTTCCAATTTATGAGTAATTCTTCCAATTACACCAACCTTAGGTAAATCATTTATATCAGGATTTTCTTCCAAAGGATCTTTTTGAGTAACAACAAAAATTAGATTATTATGAAATATTCCCGCAACATCAATAATCGTTTTACTTATATCATTATCAAACTCAAGTCTTATATCGTTGGAGGGTAAAAGTATTAAACCTTTAAGTAAAAGTACAGGTAAATTTTGCTTCATAAACACCTCCAAAATAATTGTTTTTTATTATAGTACAAACATCAAAAAATGTC
>CACYFN010000018.1 GCA_902773675.1 uncultured Erysipelotrichaceae bacterium
TTAATCCAACACCTATTACTACTGTTAATACTTATAAAATTATTGGATTTAAAAATGTTACTAAACATGCTGGATCTAGTACTTTGATATTTGCTTTGAAAAATGTTTTATCTAGTAGATATAAAGTTGTTGGTATTGAAGTTGACAAGATGGAATTTGCTTATTTTAGGGATAAAGAAATGGTTTCTACTACTTCTCCTAATTTTCGTGGAGAATTAACTAAATATTCAAATTATGATGTTATTTTTGTTGATATTAATGATAGTGTTACTGCTGAAGGTTTATGTCAATCAGTTATATATTTGGTTGAACCTACTACTATAAAGATTAATAAACTTATGACTTTAAATCCTAGTAGTTTGAGAAATTTAAAGGGTAAAAATGTTTTGCTTAATAAAAGTTTACTTGATCATAGTGCTCTTGCTGAATTTGAATATGAAGCTAAAATTAAAGTATTTTATAATATGCCGCCTATTAATGAAAGAGATAAAAATAATCAATTTGTTATTGACTTTTTGAGAAAATTAGGGTTTACTATATAGGTAAGGAAGTGATGTGATGAAATTTAATATGTTATTTCTAATTATAATCATTTCTATTATGGTTTTTGTTGGTATAAACAATGTTAAGGCTGATGATGTTTGTTATAAAATAACAAAATCTGATAATTCTGTTGAGTATGTTTTGGTTAATAGACGGACAGTATGTGATGGTAATACTTGCAATCAAGTAGAAGATGATATTAATATACCTAATATTGTTGAGAAAAAAATTGTTGGTACATCTAATTGTATTTTTGGTGATGATGCTGCTGAAAGACATCAAGAAGAATTAAATAATTCATATATAAATTATAATCCTAATAATGTTGTTAGTTGTGGTAATGGATTACTAACTGATATTCCTGCAACTATTCCAAAGGTTGTTCATATTATATATTTAATTGTTCAAGTAGCTGTTCCAATTTTATTAGTAGTTTTTGGTTCTATTGATTTTTTAAAGTCTGTGATTGCTCAAAAGGATGATGAAATAAAAAAAGGTCAACAAACATTTATTAAAAGAATTATTGCTGGTGTATTAGTATTTTTTGTATTTTCGATTGTTAGAGTAATAATTTCTTTTGCTGGCGATGATGAAAATAAAGCAAAAATTTTGAATTGCGCAAAATGTTTTATAGATAACGATAAAAGTTGTGTTAGGGGGAGGTAGTTGTGAGAAAGAAGATTTGTTTACTTTTATTTGCTTTTGTGTGTATGTTTATTTGTTATGAAGATACATTTGCTGTTTGTTATAAGATAACTGATCCAGATGGTAATGTTTCTTATAATATTAGTTATGATTCTTGGCAAATTGGTACTTATACTATCGAAACTACGAATGATAGCAATTGTAATGAATTAGTAGAGGAGTTACATTCTAGTAGAATATTAAATAATAAAGTTTCTTGTGGGAAGATGGGATCATTTAATAGAAAGATTCCTGAAATTACAAGTTGGATTGTAACTATTGTGGAAATTTTAGTGCCTGTATTATTAACTATATTTGGAGCTTTTGATTTTGTTAAGGCTATAACTGGTCAAAAGGATGATGAAATTAAGAAAGGTCAGCAAATATTTATAAAGAGGATTATTGCAGCTGTTTTAATATTTTTTGTAGTTTCTATTACTAGACTTGTTGTTAGTTTAGTTAGTAGTGGTTCTAATGAAAAAGAGAGTATTTTAAGTTGTATTGATTGTTTTATAAGTAATAAGTGTAATTGAGAGAGGATGATGTTTATGAAAAGTTTAAAAAAAATTTGTTATTGTTTAGTTTTAATGTTTTCTTTATTTGCTGTTATGAATCCTGTATTTGCTAAAAATGGATGTGAGGGAATTGGTATAGAAATTGATGATAAAATTCTTGATGTTGTTCATTATATTATTTTAATTATCCAAATTGTTATTCCAATTTTATTGGTAATATTTGGGTCAATTGATTTCTTAAAGGCTGTTGTAGCTCAAAAGGATGATGAAATAAAAAAAGGTCAACAAACATTTATTAAAAGAATAATAGCTGCTGTTATAGTTTTCTTTGTTGTGGCAATTGTAAGATTAGTTGTAAGTTTTGCTGCTGATAAAGATGATAAGGATACTATACTTGACTGTTTTAATTGTTTTTTAGATGGTTCTGAAAGCTGTTCTTCAGGTTCTAGTGCTTCTTCTGGTTCAAATGATGTTGAATATGAATAATATTTTAGTGGAGGATTTATGTTTAAAAATTTAGGTAAGAAAAATATAATTATTTTAGTTACTATTATTGGCTTACCTTTGCTGCTTATTTTATTTCTGATTTTATTAAAAGGATGTTCAAATAAAAAAGATGATTATAATGCATATGAAAATAAAATGATTAGTTCTGCTGAAAAATATTTAAATAATAAAAATTCATTGCCTATTACTGAAGGTGGAATTGTTGAAGTTTCACTTGATGATTTAATTGACTCTGGTTATTTAGCTAAATATAAAGGTGATACTTGTACTGGTAGTGTTTATGTAAGAAATAATGGCGTTTCAGTTGAGTCAAATAATGGAGGATTTTATAATTATATTCCTAAGTTAGTTTGTAATAATTATAGTACTACACATTTAATTGATAAGTTAATGGAATCAATTACTACTTCGGAATCTGGTTTATATGAAGTTTCTGATGGTTATGTTTTTAAAGGTGCAAAAGTTAATAATTATGTTTCATTTTTTGATAAAAAATATAGAGTTATTAGTATTGATGGTAATGGTATTTTAAAATTAATAAAAATTTCTTCAGAAAAAGATAGGGTAGTATGGGATGAAAAGTTTAATTCTGATATAGATAGAGCATTTGGAAAGAATGATTATTCTGATAGTAATATAGTTGATATTTTGGATAATTTGTATCTTAAAACTTCTGATAAGCAGAAACAACATTTAGTTGCTAGTTCTGTATGTTATGGTAATCGAAGTGCAAGTTATACTGCAATTGATAAGACTAATGAGTGTTCTAAAGTTTTAGATAATCAATTTATTTCTTTGATGAATGTTTATGATTTTGCACTTGCTAGTTATGATAAAGATTGCATTACTATTGGTGCTGGTGCATGCCGAAATTATAATTATTTATTTGATACATTGGGTGTTACTTGGACTGCGAATGGTGATTCTGACAATTCATATAAAGTTTTATATTATGCACAGGGTTCTATTGTTTCTACAAAGGCAAGTAATTCCAAAAAATATAATATAGTTATTTATTTAGATGGTAATGAACTTTATACTAAGGGTGATGGAAGTTTTGAAAATCCTTATATAATTAAGTAATTGACTTTATGTATAAATTGATGTATAATAATTTTAGTTGGGAGGAATATTGATGTTTACGGATATTGAAACTGATTTATCATATACTTGTGGCAGTTTAAGCTTTAATTTTAGTGGAATGATTCCTTATGTTGTTTCTACTATTGTTTTACTTATTAAAATTGTTGTTCCAGTTTTATTAGTTATTTTTGGTTCAATTGACTTTTTAAAGGCTGTAGTTGCACAAAAAGATGATGAAATAAAAAAAGGTCAACAAACATTTATTAAACGTTTAATTGCTGCTGTAATTGTATTCTTTGTTGTACAAGTTGTACAATTAATTATTAGTTTTGCATCTGGCGATGATGATAGTGTTGTTAATTGTTTTAATTGTTTTGTAAATGGTGACGGATGTAAAGCTACTTCTACAACATCTAGTAGTAATGGTGGTGTCTAAAAGTTATAAATCTACATTGATTTATTTCTTTTTTTTTGCTATAATAATGCTATGAGTAGAAATTTTGTAAATCTTAATGAGGAGGTTTAAATATAGTATGTGGTTTTTTAAAATATTTCGTTCTTTTTTCTTTGCTATTGACAGTATTTTATTTAATTTTATACCTACTGTTTATAGCTGGATTGAAACTATTTCTCGAATTTCAATTTTAAGTAATGGACAAATACATAATTTTGCTAATAGAATTCAACTTTTATTAGGCGTTTTTATGCTGTTTAAAGTTGTTCTTTCTTTAATTACTTATATATTAAATCCTGATGAATTTGGGGATAAAGGTAAGGGATTAGGAAAATTATGGCTAAATATAATTTTTACACTTATATTACTTGTTGTTACTCCTTATTTTTTTAATATGGCATATGATTTACAAACTATGGTATTAGAAGATAATACTTTAGCTAATGTTTTATTTGGTGATCAGACTGATAGTTCAATTAATTCTAATTTTAAAAATAATGCAGGTCAAGAAATTGCTTATTCTGTAATGATTCCGTTCTTTACACCTGCAACTACTAATGATAATAATACTAATTATGATTTATCAGAATGTAATAATTTTGTTAATGAAGATGGTAATTTTAATGAAAACTGTTTATTAGCTATGGCTGAGGAAACAAATGATGATGAAATATCTTTTGAATTAGCACCTTTTTACTTTGGTTTGCTTCCTGGTGCTGTTTATAATATTGTTACCAATGTTTCTGATGATGTAAATGAAAATATTATAATGGTAAATAATTATGCTACAGGTGTAAGTAAAAAAAATCTTGGTTTAACTTTTAGAGGTGATATTGCTAGATTAACTACGGATAACGGAAAAGATTTTGTAATTGATTATAAATTTGGTTTAAGTACAGTTGCTGCTGTTGTTGTTATACTTGTTTTAATTTCTTTCTGTTTAGATGTTGCTTTAAGAAGTGTTAAACTTGCATTTTTACAATTAATTGCTCCAATTCCTATTATTTCATTTATTGATCCTAAACAAGGTAAAGATGGATTATTTAAAAAATGGTATACTATGTGTTTTTCTACTTACATTAGTTTATTTGTTAGATTATTAGGATTATATTTTGGAGTTTATTTAATTGGTGCTGTTATAAATAGTGATGGTCCTTTTGATATTGTTACTGGTAAAACAGTTAATAATATTTGGATTAAGCTTATGATGATTATTGGTATTTTAATGTTTGTTAAACAATTACCAAAAATTTTAGAAGGACTTGGTATTAAATTAGAAGGTGGAGGTAAATTTACTTTAAATCCATTTAAAAAGTTTGAAGAAGAAGCTGCAGGTGGTAAACAAATACTAGGGGCAGCGGGTGGTTTGGTTTCTGGTATTGCAGATAGAGGAGCTAGAATTGCAACTGCTCAAGGAACAGCAAATAAACTTAAGGCTGCTGCAGGAGGTCTTATAGGTATTCCAGGCGCTGCTATGCGTGGATTTAGAGATGGAAAAGGTTTTAGTAGTGGTATGAAGGCTCAAAACGCTGTTAATAGACGTCTTAGGGAAGGAAGAATAAAAGGTTTATCTCCTGCTCAATCATATTTAGACTACGCTGGTTCTTTATTTGGACTTGATGATGCTACTCTGGAAAAAGAGAGTCGTATTAATTATCAAAATGAAACTACTCTTAAAGATATGAAACTTCGTTCTGCAGAAGCTTCTAGGGCCGAAAGTTTAGAGGCTACTAGATTGGAACATGAGAATGCTCAAAGAAAAGAAACTTTACAACGACTTTCAGATGCTAAATCAAAGGGTGATGCTGTTAAAAGTTTTAGTGAGGAATTTACAAAGAAAAAGGCAAACTTTGGTTCTAATACTACCGATGTTGGATATTATGCAATGGCAAGTGCAAATTATGGTAATGCATTGGCTTTTGATTTAAATTTGTCAGATGGTTCACCAACTATTGCTGCTGGTACTTTAATTGATGATTCTGTTCTTACACGAATTAGTAAAAGTGCTAATAAAGATTATACACGTACTATTAATATAAATAATAATAATTTGGATATGTTAAAACAAATGAAACTTGGAGACAAATTAGCTGTTGGCTTTGAAATAGGCGATAGAACATTTAGCGCTGGTGATGTTGTTACTAGTGATATGATAGAAGATGCTCGTGATGCTGCTTATCAATATGAAAAATATGCTATTAAACAAGTCCAAAATATGTTTGAATCTGATGCTGTTGGAAGTGCAAATAGTGCTTTTGCAAATGATCAAAGAGAATTTAACGCTAAAAGTTCTGAATATACTACAGCTGTTTCGAATGCTAATGAATCTATACATGCATATAACAAAACTTATGGTACTTCAATTGTTGATGTTAGTGATAGTGTTACTTATGATGCTTTAGATTCTGCTATTAAGGATTATATTAGTGGTGACACTATTAAAGATATGAGAACTGCTTCTGCTAAAATTGAAAGTAAAATTGCTCAACATAAACAAAATGCTGCTAATGCTAAGGATAATATTACTGGACATTTACTTGATGAAAATGGTAATGTTATTATTGATTCTGCTACTGGTCTTGCTAAAGAATATGGTATTGATGAATTTGAATCTATTCATAATCCAAGACAAGAGGAGACAAAGAGGAAAAAAGAGCAACATACAGAGAGACGTTCAACTTGGCAAGGATTTAGTAATAAATAAAAGGGGTGTGATACATAATGAATTCTTATTTAATTCCTGCAAACTCAAAGAAGAGTATGCTTAAATTTGGTGTGTTTAACAATTTTGATTTAGGTTTGTTTATTTTTGGAATAGCTACTTCTTTGTTTTTATTAATGATTTTACCAACGGAGAGATTGCTTATTGCTATGATTGCAATCTTTCCTGGTGTCTTTTGTGCATTACTTGTAATGCCTGTTCCTAATTATCATAATGTAAGGACTTTTATTAAAATTGCTTGGGAGTTCTTTACTACTAGACAAAAATATGTATGGAAGGGTTGGTGTTTTAATGAAGAAGAAACAGACAAAAAGTAAATATACTGATGTTCCTGTTAAAAATATAGTAAATGGTACTATTTTGCTAGATAATAATATGAGAGTTACTGGCGTTAAAATTATGCCTAGAAATATTTTTATTCTTGATCAGGGTACACAAAATGCAATTATTACAAATTTAAAAACTGTTTATAATGTTATTGATTATGAATTTTGGATTATTGCTGCTGATAGACCTGTGGATATAAATGTATATTTATCTGAATTACAACTTTTATATAATAAAGTTACTGATAATTCTAAGAGAAAGCTTATTATGGAGGATATTAATAAAGCTAATATGTTTCTTAATAATAATGTTGTTGATACTGAGTATTATTTATTATTTAAGGATAAAGATCAAGATGTTATAGCTAAAAAAATAAGAAATTTAATTAATAATTTTGCTAGTGCTGGTTTGACTGCTTTTCAAACTACTAATGATGATTTAAGAATGATATTGGATAATTTCTTAAATGGTGGTCAAACTACTACTTTTGGGACGGTGTTTGCATGATAGATATTAGAAGTCAGATAGCTCCTAAGGGGTTAGAATTTAAATCTGCGGAATTTGTTATTAGTGATAAGTATGCTACTATATTATCTGTAATTTCTTATCCTAAATTTATATATCCTGGTTATTTATCTAATTTAACTAGTATGTCTGGTATTAAGGTTGTTATTAAACATATACCTCTTCCTGCTAGTAGTATGAGTAGAATGTTAAATAAAGAACTTGCTGATTTAAGAAAAAGATATCAAGATGAGAAAGATCGTACTATTCAAGAAAGAATTAGACAGGATTATGATTCACTTGAACAATTTGTTAGAGAATTAGCTGCAAGTCAATCTCGTATTTATGATTTTCAGATGCATATTATGATTACTGCTAATAATAAGGAAGATTTGGAATTAAAAAAATTACAAATAAAGAATTATTTGGAAGCAATGGAATTGAAAGCAATTCCTTTACGTTTTGAACAGGATAAGGTTTTGAAATCAATATTACCTATTTATGATAAACAAGATATTGAAGATAGAATTGGTACTCCTATTCCTGCTCCTACGATTGCTGCGATGTATCCATTTATTTTTGATAGTATTAAAGATCCTGGATTATCTACTTTACTTGGCGTAGATTTTTCTGGCGGGGTTATACTATTTAATCAATTTTTATATCAAATAAAAAAAGAAAATAATAGAAATAATGCTAATATGATTATTTTGGGTACTTCTGGTAGTGGTAAATCTACAGCTGCTAAGGTTATAATTAGAAGTCATATTCGTAATGATAATCAAATTGTTATTATTGATCCTGAAGGTGAATTTGAGGATATGACTAAAACTTTTGGAGGAGATTTTATTGATTTAGGTAAGGGTGGTTCTTATGGTATGATTAATCCTCTTGAAGTTGTTTTAGATGCTGATGATGATGAAATGAAGCAAGGTTTGGGTTATACTGTTTTAACTAGAACTTTACAAACTATAAAGGCTTTTCTAAAATATTATGATCCTACTATTACTGAGGATGTTGTAAATATGTTTAGTGAAGTTGTTCTTGAAACTTATAGAAGATTCGGAATTAGTTTTGAGACTGATTTTACTAAATTTACATCTAATGATTATCCTACTTTTAAGGATGTTTATGCTACTATTAAAGGTAAAATATTAGCTATGCCTGAAAAGACTCAGGAAAAAGATGTATTAGAACGTTTAGAGTTAAAAATTAGACCTATTGTTAAAGAATTGAAATTTTATTTTGATGGTCATACTACTATTTCTCCTAAAAGTAATTTTATTGTATTTAATATTCGTGAAATAATGAATGCAGATGTTAATATTAAAAATGCGTTGTTCTTTAATATTTTGAAGTATGCATGGGGACTTACTCTTGATTCTAGAGTTAATACGGTTATGATGGTTGATGAAGCACATGTGTTACTAAGTGGTGGTAATACCTTAGGTGCAGATTTTCTAGCACAAATCCAAAGACGTGCTAGAAAGTATAATACTGGTACTATTTTGATTACTCAACAACCTACTGATTTTAGTGATCCTTCTGTTATTACTCAAGGAAAAGCAATATTTGATAATGCTGCTTATTATTTAGTAATGGGGTTAAGAAAGCAAGCTGTTGATGATTTATCAAAATTGATTGATTTAAATGATAGTGAGAAGGAAAGTATTAAACAATATAATCAAGGTGAAGCATTGTTTGTTTGTGGTAGTCGTCGTATGCGTATTAGTGTTATTGCTTCTGAGGAAGAATTGGATTCCTTTGGTAGTGGGGGAGGATTATAATATATAAAGGGTGGTGATTGTTTATGGATAGTGAAGTTATTGTTAAGGATAGTACTACTATTGAAAGTAAGACTAATTTAAAAAATAATAATACTGTTAGTAGTGATGTTAATTCTACTACTAATACTAATAATAGTAATAGTACAGATGGTTCTGTTAATAATTTAAATAATAATAGTACTAATCTTACTAATAATGGGGTTAATAATAATCCTTCTTTAAATAATCAAAATTCATCTTTAACTGATAATTCTGCTGGTGTAAATTCTAGTTATGGGCAATCACCTTTAAGTAATGGTTTAGCTGGACCTTCTCATGATGATAAAAGGTCTGGCTTAAATTCTCCTACTAATACTGGTTTAAATAGTACACCATCTTCTAGTTTTAATGGTCCTAATAGTGGTTCAGGTTTATCTGATGGATTAAATAAAAATTCTTCTTTAGGGGGAAATCCTTCTTTAAATCCAAAAAATTCTTTGAATAAAACTGATAATTTGGATGGTGGTAAATCAAATGGTAATCCTGGTTTAGGTGCAGGTAAGTCTGGAACTGGTTCTCCATCAAATGCTGGTAAAACTGGTGGTGTACCTGCAATTTCAGGAAAACCTGGAGGTGGTTTTGGACCTGGAGGTGTTCCTTTAAGTGGCGATCCACGTGATGCCGCTAAAATGGCTGGTAGAGCTGCTGCTAAGGCTGCTTTAGCTTCTGCTACTGGTGGAGCTACTGAAATTCCTGTTGTTAATAAGTTAATTGATGCAGGTGTTGGAAAAGCTGTAGATAAGGCTGTTGATAGAGTTGCAGACATGGCTGAAAATATTCCAGGTAGTCCTTTAAATAAGGAAAAAAAATCTTCTCCTGAACAAAGTCAAGATACTATTGAAAAATTAACTGGTTTAAATCCTCAACAACAAAAGATTCTTTTAGTTGGTTTTATACTTTTTTTCGTTTTTGTTTTTGGATCTTTTACGGTTATTGTAAATCTTCTTGTTGAAAATAAACTAGGTATTTTAGATTTAGCTAATGATGTAATAAATAATGATGAGGCTAATCAAGTTTTAAATGAATTAAATGAGTCTGATGATAGTCTTAATGAAGTTGATTTAGATGCTTATTATATTTCAGATGATATTATTGAAGTTAAATTGGTTGCTCATCAATATAATTTAAATGATTTAAAAGATATGTTTAATAGTAATAATACTTGTGATAAAGATAATAATTGTGCTAATGATGTATCTCGTAGATTTTATTTAAAATTATATGATTTATATTATTTATATAAATCAAAATATAATGTTAATTTAGATTTATCTTTATTAATATCTACTTTAATATATAATTCTGATGATTATGAAAATACTTTTTATTTAAATTTAAGTGATTATGAAAGAGAATCTATTGTTGAACAAGATTGGAAACCTAGTGAGACTACATCTTTAGATTGGGATTATGATTATGAATCAAAGCCTAATTATTTAGTTGAAAATGATTCTTCAATGGATATGCAAATTTTAGCTAAAAATATGGTTGCTAAAGTTACTACTGAAAAGTGTATTAATGGTGATAATCAAGTAGTTACTACACAGGATGTTAAAGATTATGAACCTGATTTAATATGTGATGAGGGTGAAACTTTGGAAAAAGGTTCATCTAAATATATATTAGATTTGGATAAATATAAAAAATTTTTGCCTGAATATATCGAAAAGAAATGGTATTTAGGCCGTAGAGTTAGTAATCCTGTTAGATCTAGTGGTCCTAATTATTATTCTGATAAAAAACCTAGTGTTCTAAATAGAAGAAATACTTCAACTAGTAATAATGGCACTAATAATAGTAATTCTAATACTCAACACCAAGTTTCTCAAACTGGAATTGAAGTAATAGATAATTTGAATAATATTGCTCTGGGAGAAGTTGGAAATGGTGGTTCAAAATATTGGAATGCTTATGGAATTGGTGTTAATGAATGGTGTGCGATGTTTGTATCTTGGCTTTTTGATCAAGTTGATGGTATTGATAAGTATATTAAGAAAAGTGCAGGTGCTGGTGATATTCCAAGATATTCTGTAGCTGCTGGATATGGTGTTTGGTATGAAGATGAATGTACGGATCCTTCTACCGTTCCAAAAGCTGGTGATGTTATTGTGTTTGTTCCAACTATTGTTCCTTTTGATAAGTATACTAGTAGACACGTTGGTTATGTTTATAAAGTTGATGATAATTATGTTTATACTGTTGAAGGAAATACTGGAACATATGATTGCACCACATCTTATGTTCAAGCAAAACAATATGATAGAAAAAGTTGTGATATTAATGGTTATTTCAGACCTAATTATTAATAGGTGATTATATGCATAAGTTTAAATATATTTTATTTATTTTTATAATTATTTGTGTGTGTGGATGTAATAGTTCATATAATTTGTATTTTACTGATGATAAAATTGAAGAAAATATTCTTATAAATGTTGATAGTTTAGATGACAAAGGTATTTTAAATAGAGATTTTTATCCAATTCATAATAATGTTGATATTGTTTATGAAAAAAAATATGTTGATAATAAAGATGGTTCTTTTCTAAATTTAAAATATTCTTTTTTACCTAATGAATTTTTAAATTCATCATCCTTTGGTGATTGCTTTTTAGATAGAACTTTTGAAAATAATGATGACTATTATTATTTAAAAATGAGTAATTTAGCTGAATGTTATTATGGTGAAGGATATGATATTAATATAAAGACTAATAATAAAGTTTCTTTAAATAATGCTGATGAAGTTAATGGCAATACTTATACTTGGCATGTTAATTCTGTAAATAAAAATAATTTGTCAATTGAAATTAGGATAGAAAAGGGAATTAAAAATAATACTGGTTTGTCAAATATTATAATTTTTTCATCTTTATTCATTATTCTTTTTATATGTATTTCTATTTTTCTTGTTTATAAGAAAAGACAATCTTCTAAGGACAAATTTTAGTTGAGGTGATAGAATGAAAAAAATATTTGTATTATTATTATGTTTTTCTATTTTGTTACCTTATGTTAGTGCTTATGATTTTGAAAAAGAGGAAAATAGATCTAGTGTTTATAATGATATTAACGAGATTTATAGTTTAAAAGATTTATATGATGAATTTGTTGGCCTAAATGATAGTAGTGATAATAATATTGAATATCTTGAAGCTAATGTTGATGCTTATTGGTGGCCTATTGGTAGTGTTGAAACGACAACTTCTAATGGGAAAACATTTGCAACTGGTGATCCTGAAGATACTGTGATTACTTCATATTTTGGATATCGTGGTGCTGTTATTGATAGTAATGGTGTACAAATTTCTGGAAATGCTGATCATGGAGCTTTGGATATTGCAAATTATTCTGGTGTTGGTAATACTAATGTAATTGCATCAAAGAGTGGTACTGTAGTTTTTCCTACTGAGACTGATAATATTAGTTGTGTTCAAGGTAATAATGGTTGTAATGGTGGATATGGTAATTATGTTATTATTCAGCATTCTGATGGTAATTATACTTTGTATGCTCATCTTCATACTAATACTATTACGGTAAAAGCTGGTGATATAGTAAGTCAAGGTCAAGTAATAGGTAAAATTGGTAGTACAGGTAATTCTACTGGACCTCATTTACATTTTGAAGTTAGATTGGGTGAAAATACGAGAGATGCTCGTGTTGATCCTTTAGAGTATATTGATCAAGATAATCCTAGACCAAGTGGAAGTAGTAGTAATTTTGATGATTTAAAAACTTTTATTGAAACTTGGGAAGGTGTTGGTTGTGGTGATAGTTATCAAACTGATACTGAATATATAGCATGTGCTGGATATGATGGTGTTATTACAATAGGACATGGTGTTACTTGGGAATATAATACTGATAAATTTAGAGCACATGGTATAAATTCTATGTCTGATGGTACAAGAGTTTCTAAAGAAATTGTGGATGCTATTGAAGATGAAATTATAAATGAAAATATTGAAAATATACGAAATAGTTTAGCTAATTATGGTATTGATGGTCTTACTGATTATCAGTTAACGGCTCTTGTTTCAAGATCATATCAGGGAATTGCTTGGGTTATAAGTAACTCTAATTATCCTAATTTTGTTGATGCTTATTTAAAATATAATGGACAGTATAAACTTGAAGATATGTATACATCTACACCAAATATGTGGAATGATGCTATGAAGAGACCTAATTATACTAATACACCTGGTGATTCTTGGGGATTATATAGAAGAAGAGCTAGTGAATGGAAATTATTTACTACTGGAGAAATTGATTATTATCCTTTAGGAGATTTTGATCCTTCTAAATTTTCTTGGTAGGAAGAGGAATGATATGTTATGAATGAGAATAAAGTTTCTAAAAAACAAATTATTTTGATTATTATCGGTATTATTATTGTTTTACTTTTAATTATTTTTAAACTATTTTTTAGTGATAATAAAAAAGATTTTGAAATTGTAACTAGCACTAGTAAGTTTTATACTGTTAGTAATTGTATTAATAGATATTTGACTTATTTAAGTGCTGGGGATACTGAAAATTTGATGCTTTTACTTAATAAATCTTATAAAAATAAAAATAATATAACGAGTAATAATTTATTTGATAAAATCGATAAATTTGATGAATTATATAGTTTTCAAGCTAGAAAAATGTATCAAGATGTTATTAATGATAATGTTACTAAGTACTATGTTTATGGTTATCTTATTAAAGAAGGAATAGATGATTCATTTGTACAGGAAAAAGTTGATTATTACTTTATTGTTTATTTAGATTCTAAAAATTCTACTTATAGTATTGAACCTTATGATGGTATAATTTTTTTGGAGGCTGAATAAAATGAAGGATGAAATTAATATAAAAAATGTTATTATAATATTCATTATCATATTATTAATTGCTGCATTTGTTTATATTCCTAAGATACTTGATGAAAGAAAATCTTCAATTTTAAATTATAATTACAGCATAACTAAAGAAAAATATAATGTAAATGAATATATTCCCGTTTATGTTGATGATGAACAAATGTCTAGAAAATATTTAAATGATTTTGTTAAGATTACTTTATCTGATATTAATGAATCATATTATTTATTAGATAAGGATTATCGTGATCAAGAGTTTGGAAATATTGAAAATTATAAACAATTTATTGATAGTTTAAATATGTCTTATAATACTTCTTTGGATAAGTATTCTATTTATGATTTTATGAATCATAAGATTTATGATGTTTATGATAAAAATGGTAATAGATTTGTTTTTATGACAAATGGTGTTATGCAATATGAAATTTATTTTAGTGATATTCCATCAGAAGAAGGTGAAAAATAGTGAAATTAAAGTTTCGTGCTGATCCTAAAGATTGGTTAATATTTGGAATTTTTGCTTTTGTTTGGCTTGTTGTAGTTTCTCTTGCTGTTGCAAATGTATATGCTTTTATAAATGATGAAAATTTTACCATTAATTTCTTTTTAGCTTTTACATCTGTTAATAAATTTTTAATAACTTTATTACTTTTTGGTGTAGGAATTGGTGTTGCTTTTGCTAGTGTTAAATCATATTTCTTTGAAAGAGAAAGTGGTATAGGTATTAGTGCTGCACCTAAGAAAGAAAATGGATATTCTAGATGGTGTAGAAAAAAGGAAATGAAAAAAGCTTTAGGTATTGTTGTTATAAAACCTACTGATGATGATATTCCTAAAGGTGGGATTCCACTTTATAATGATGGTAATGAAGTATGGATTGATTCTGGTGGATATCATAATATGATTATTGGTTCAACTGGTAGTGGTAAATCACAAGCTATTTCATTTCCTTTTATAAATGTTATGGCTAAAGCTGGAGAATCTATGATTGTTACTGACCCTAAGGGTGAACTTTATGAAGGTACTGCAAAGGAACTTCAAAAACGTGGTTATAATATTGTTTTACTTAATTTTCGTGATCCTGATAAAGGAAATGGTTGGAATCCTTTTAATATTCCATATGAGCTTTATAAACAAGGAAATAAAGATAAAGCAATTGAAATGCTTGAAGATTTAGCTAAGAATATTTTATATGATGAAAGTAGTAAGTCTGATCCTTTTTGGAATAATACTTCTGCTGACTATTTTGCTGGTTTAGCTTGGGCATTATTTCAGGATGCTAATAATGCAGATGAAGTTAATATTAATAGTATTAATTATATGGCTACAGCTGGTGAACAAAAATTAGGTGGAACTAATTATATTAAAGAATATTTCAGTTCTAAGGATCCTACTTCAACTGAATGTATTAAAGTTAATTCTACAATATCTGCTCCTAATGAAACTAAGGGTAGTATTTTATCTGTTTTTAATCAAAAAATTCAATTATTTTCTTCACGTGAAACGTTATCTTCAATGCTTTCACATAGTGATTTTAGTATGGAAGATATTGGTAGAAAGAAAACGGCTGTATTTATTGTTATACAGGATGAAAAAAAGACATATCATTCTTTGGTTACAATTTTCCTAAAGCAGTGTTATGAAACATTGGTTAGAGTTGCTCAAGAAGAAAATGGAGGTAAATTAAAGTATCGTACTAATTTTTTACTCGATGAGTTTGCTAATATGCCTCCTCTTTCAGATGTTGATGCTATGGTTTCTGCTGCACGTTCAAGAAATATAAGATTATCTTTTATTATACAGAACTTTTCTCAATTAAATGATGTTTATGGTAAAGAAAAAGCTGAAACAATTCGTGGTAATTGTGGTAATACTATTTATTTACTTAGTACTGAGTTAAATGCTCTTGAAGAGATTAGTAAAATGTGTGGTGAGGTTAAGTCAAAAGAAAAAGATAAGACTGATTCTAGACCTTTGGTTACTGTTACTGATTTACAGAATTTTAAGGAAGAAGAAGCTTTGATTTTACGATCAAGGATGCGTCCTTTTAAAACTAAATTAAAATTTGATCATAAAATTGAGTGGGGTATGTCAAAAGAGGTTGCTGAATATCCTGTAGTTAAATTAAAACCTGTTAGTATATTTGATTTAAAAGGTTTTGTCGAGAAAAAAAGAGAAGAAAAAATTAATAATATGTTAGGCAATAGTGGTTCAGATAAACCTTTTGGTAACCCATTTGGGGGACCAATGGGTGGAAATCCATTTGGGGGATCAATGATGGGAAATCCGTTTGGTGGATCAATGGGAGGTAATCCTTTTGCTCAAAAAAATCCATTTGAAAATAAATCTAATGATAGTTTTAATGTTGATGATTTAGTTAAAAGGATAGATGCTAAAATTGCTGAACTTGAAAAAGAAGAACAAGAGGAAAATGAGCGTAATAATAAAGAATTGTCAGATAATAAGAGTAGTAATGATTCTAAATTAGAAATTCGTGATGATAATGTTGTTGATGCTGTTATTGATGATGAAGATAACAAAAGTAGTGTTGATGATATTACTAGTAAAAATGATATTACTGATGATCAATTTTTTGATGATTTCTTTAGTGATGAATAAACTATTTATTAAATCATCTAATACATATATTGTATTAGGTGATTTTTTATGTTAGAAAATATTTCAGTTGATAAGTTGAAAAATATAAATGATGGAGAAATTATTGATATTCGTTCTTTAAAAAAATATAATGATAATCATATTTTAAATGCACGTAATATTCCATATGAACAATTATTAATTTATCATCATAATTATATAAATAAACATACTAAATATTATATCTATTGTCAAAGAGGATCTAAGAGTAAGCAAATATGTTCAGTTTTAAAAAATATGGGATATAATGTTGTTAATATTATTGGTGGTTATGATTCTTGGCTATTAAATAATTAATTTTTTTCTTGCTATAAATTTAAATATATATTATAATATTATTGTAATAATTTTGTTATAGATTGGGTGATAATTAATGAAAAAAATTTGTATATATTTATTTGTATTTATTTCTGTTTTTATAATATATGATAATGTAAATGCTGGTTGTGGATTTACAGTAATTCCTGACACTGAAATTGGTGGAAGTGATAGTAGATTAGATGCTACACTTAGTACTAATAGTTCTATTTCTATAACTGGGAATAATTCTTGTGGACCATACGTAAGTTATAAAGATATTGATGAAGATAATAATATATATTTTATTGTTAAAGATCCTTATAGTGAATATTCATCAGTTTCATTGATAACTACTAGTGATGCTAATTTTGGTAATGAAGATAGAATTGGTGATGTTATTAAGAATCAAGCTGGTGTTATTAGTAATTCTTTGCTTCAAGATGATGGTTGCCCTTCTAATTTAAGAATGACTGAAAATATTAGTGAATATCATGGAGTTCCTATTTTTGATACTGCTCAAGATACTACTAATGGTTATTTTTATGCTAATAGTAATCTTACTGTTTGTCCTTATATAAAACCTGGTTTAACAGAATTTTCAATTGTTACCTATGATAATGGTGATGACGAAAATAGAATTAGACATATTTATATTGATGGGCATAATACTGAACTAGAGCGTTATGCTTTGTATTTTGGAAATAATAGGAGTGATGCTGGTATTTGGTTTAAAGGTAGAACTACTATTAGTAATTCTAATATTATTAATTATTTAAATAATAACGAAAGTGAATATGATATTGATTTATTAACGGCATGTCCTGATGTTGCTTTGGTTGCTTATGAATCTTCTAATCCAAATCGGCCAAATTATTATGTATATCCTTCTGCTGGTTTAGCTAGTTTATTTGGTACTCCCGAAGGTGTTGAAGATGGTAGTGGTTTTGGAAATGCTGGAGCTATTGAAAATGCAAATGTTAATTTACGTTCATTTTCTACTTTGTTTACTAATTGTAATGGTGATAGTAAATGTTTAAGTATTTATAAAAGTCAGTTTGATGAATTAGTTCAAAAGTATTCTAATTATTGTAATTCTGCATATGCTAAGTGTGATTATAATGATTATATTGTTACTAAATGTTTTGATATTGATGATCAAATTGATTCTATTTTAAATGAATTTAATTTAGGTAGTTCTAGTGCATGTGGCTTGTCTAATCGTATTATTAAATGGATTGCTAATATTTTTAAATGGGTAAAATATTTTATTCCTGCATTGGTAGTAATAATTACTTTATTAGACTTTATTAAAGCTATTGGTTCACAGAATGATGATGATATGAAAAAAGCACAATCTAAGTTAGTACGAAGATTTTCTTCATAATTCCATTCTTAATTCAATATACGTTAGAAGCATTTAATTTAGTAACTGATAATCCTTATTGTAATTTAATTTAGGTAAAGTATAGACTTTGCCTTTTTTTTAGTTTATAATTGATATAGTATTGGAGAGTGATAATTTGGAATATATAATTATTGGATTACTTTCTTTGATTATTCTTTTATTGTTAATTTTAATTTTTAGAAAAAATAGTAATTCTGATGTTGTTGATAAAATTGGTAAAGTTGAGATTAGTTTAATAAAGGAAATTAGTGATTTTAAACAAAATTTTAGCAAGGATATAGGTGAAGATTTTATTAATTTAAATGATAGAATTGATAATAGATTAAGATATATTAATGATAAAGTTAATGAGAGATTAGATGAAAATTTTGAAAAGACTAATAAAACTTTTAGTAATGTTTTAGAGAGATTATCAAGAATAGATGAAGCTCAAAAGAAGATAGATAATTTATCTACTGATATTATTTCTTTACAAGGAATACTTACTGATAAAAAAACTAGAGGTATTTTTGGTGAAGTTAATTTAAAACATATTCTTACAAATATTTTTGGTAGTAATAATGATAAGATATATAAATTACAGTATACATTTGAAAATGGTGTGATTGCTGATTGTTGTTTATTTGCTCCTGAACCTTTAGGAATGATTGCTATTGATTCTAAGTTTCCACTTGAGAATTATCAAATAATGGTTGATAAAAATTATGATATAAATATCAGAGAAAAAGCAGAGAAAATGTTTAAAAGTGATGTAAAGAAACATATTGATGCTATCTGTAGTAAGTATATTATACCTGGTGTAACTAGTGATCAAGCCATTATGTTTTTACCTGCAGAAGCTATTTTTGCAGAAATAAATGCATATCATAGTGATTTACTTGATTATGCTTATAAGCATAAAGTTTGGATTACTTCTCCTACTACTTTGATTAGTACTTTAACTACTATTCAAATAATAATGAAGAATATTGAAAGGGATAAATATACTAAAATTATTCATCAAGAATTAAGATTATTAGATGAAGAATTTAAAAGATATAAAGATAGATGGGATAAGTTGTATAGAAGTATTGAAACTGTTAGTCGTGATGTAAAAGATATCTATACAACTACTGATAAAATAACGAAAAGATTTAATAGTATAAATCAAGTTGAAATTAAGGAATTAAGTGATAATTAATGAAAAAAATTTGTATATATTTATTTATACTTTTTTCTGTTTTTATATTATATGATAATGTAAATGCAGGGTGTGATGATTTTCCTGGTATTTTGGAACTTGAGAATTATGAAGGTAATGGTTCTAATTCAAGTATTGGTGATTTTAATTCTGATATTGATGATAGTTATTTTCCATATTTTAGATCTGAGGTTTCTAATGATGATGAAATTTGTGGACCATATGTAAGTTATAAAGATGTAAGTCAGGATAATAATATTTATTTTATTGCTAGATTTTCTGGACAATATTCAAGAGTATCTTTGTTAACTACTAGTAATACACATTTAGGTAACAGTGCTGATTCAAGATCAAATGATGTAAGAGTTTTACAAGCAGGTGTTATTTCTAATGAACTTTTTGATGGTAATACTTGTCCTTCTTATTTGAAAAAAAACTTCTCAGGTAAGTGATGAAGCTAATAGTAGTGTTCCTATTTTTGATCTTACTCAGGATATTTCTAATGGATATTTTAATGCTAGAAGTGATATCAATGTATGTGTGTATCGTAAAGATGGTTTTTTACCATTTAAAATCGTTTCATATGATAATGGTGATATAAGACATATTTATATTGATTCTGCTCCAGGTGATGCTACTCAACTTACAATTCTAGGACGTTATAATTTATTTATGGGAACTGGGACTAATGATAGAAGTGATGCTGGTATTTGGTTTAAAGGAATGGATGGAATAAGTAATGATTATATTATTACATATTTAAATAATAATAGTGATGAACAGAATATTGATTTTTCTACTTCTTGTCCTAATATTGCTTTACTTCCTTATGAATCATCTGGCAATTATCAAGTTTTTCCTACATATGGTTTAGCTAGTTTATTTGCGACTGTGGATGATGTAAATATTGGATTAAATTTATTATATTTTGAGACTCAATTTACTAATTGTAATGGTGATTCTAAGTGTATTTCTTCTTATAAAGTAGATTTTGATACTTTAGTTGAAAAATATTCTAGATATTGTAATGATGTATATTCAAAGTGTAATTATAATGATGCAATTGTTACTGAATGTTTTAATATTGATAAAAAAATAGGTGATATAAAGGATAAATTTAATATCGGAAATATTAGTTCTTGTGGTTTATCGGAACGTATTATTAAATGGGTTGCTAATATTTTTAAATGGGTAAAATATTTTATGCCAGCATTGGTAGTAATAATTACTTTATTAGACTTTATTAAAGCTATTGGTTCACAGAATGATGATGATATGAAAAAAGCACAATCTAAGTTAGTACGAAGAATTTACATTAGAGGCATTCCATTTAGTAACTGATAATCCTTATTGTAATTTAATTTAGGTAAAGTATAGACTTTGCCTTTTTTTTAGTTTATAATTGATGTAGATGATAGGAGGACTTATGGAAGATAAGGTATTGAAGTTATTAAATGATGAAAATAAGGCTCTAACTGTATATGAAATAAAAGATTTATTAGAAATTACTGATGTTGATGGTATAAAAGAGTTAGTTAATATTTTAAATAAATTAGAGAGTGAATTTAAGATATGTTATACTAAGAAGAATAAATATATGATACTTAAGAATAGTAATTTAAGAGTAGGTAGTCTTCAAGTAACAAAAAAAGGTTTTGGTTTTGTTGATATTGATGGTGAAGAGGATGTTTATATTCCAATTGATAATATGAATGGTGCTATTCATGGAGATCAAGTTGTTGTTGAAATTACTTCTAAAAAAAGTATGGAATTAGAAGGTAGAATTGTAAGAATAGTTAAAAGAAATTTAAGAACTGTTATTGGTACTATTAGAGTTAAAAATAATAAATATTATGTAGATTTAGATGATGACAAAATTAAGTTGAATATTATTTTAAATAAAGATAGTACTAAAAATTTAGTTGATGGTCATAAAGTTGTTATTAAGGTTTTGACGAAGATTAATAATACTGATTATCATGGTCAAGTTATTCGGATACTAGGACATATTAATGATCCTGGTGTTGATATTTTATCTATAGTTGCTAAACATGATATTAATGATACTTTTAGTGATGAAGTTATGAATGAAGTGGATAAAATACCTGATCATGTTTTGGATAATGAATATAAAGGTAGAATTGATTTAAGAGATGAAATTATTTTTACTATTGATGGTGATGATACTAAGGATATTGATGATGCTATTTCTATTGAAAAACTTTCTAATGGTAATTATAAGTTAGGTGTTCATATTGCTGATGTATCTTATTATGTTAAAGAGGGTAGTGAATTAGATAGAGAAGCTTATGATAGGGGTACTAGTGTATATTTAGCTGATAGGGTAATTCCAATGCTACCTCATAAGTTATCAAATGGTATATGTTCATTAAATCCTAATGTTGATAGACTAGCTATGAGTTGTGTAATGGAGATTGATAAGACTGGCGAAGTAGCTAATTATGAAATATTTGAAAGTGTTATTAAGTCTAGAATTCAGATGACTTATAAAAAGGTTAATAGTATTTTAGAGGATAATAATATTTCTTCTGGGTATGAAGATTATGTTGATAAGTTAAAAGCTATGAAGGAACTTGCTGATATATTGAGAGATAATAAGATAAGAAAAGGATATATAGATTTTGATTTAGATGAAGCTAAAATTATTGTAAATGATAATGGTGAAGCTATTGATGTTACTCTTCGTAATAGAGGAACTGGTGAAAAGTTAATTGAAGATTTTATGATTGCGGCTAATGAAACTGTTGCTCGTCATATTTATTATATGGATTATCCATTTGTTTATCGTGTTCATGGTGAACCAAGTGAAGAAAAGATATCTAGATTTTTGAGGCTTGTTAGTATATTAGGTTATCAAGTTAATGGTAAATATACTAATATTACTCCCAAAAATATGCAGAAATTATTAGATCAATTAAAGGATAAGAAAGAATTTACAATTTTATCTAGTGAACTTTTAAAAAGTATGCAGAAGGCTGTTTATGATTATAAAAATATAGGCCATTTTGGTCTTGCTAGTAAGTGCTATACTCATTTTACCTCTCCTATTAGAAGATATCCTGATACTACTGTTCATAGATTGCTTAGAACATATTTGTTTAATGATAAACTTAATAATGAAGTAATTAGTCATTGGGAAAAGAAATTACCTGCTTTAGTTGAACATGCATCTTATAAAGAAAGATGCGCAGTTGAATGTGAACGTGAAGTAGATGATATGAAGATGGCTGAATATATGGAAAAACACATTGGTGAAGAGTTTGATGGAATAATATCTAGTGTTCTTAGTTTTGGTATGTTTGTTGAACTTCCTAATTTAATTGAAGGATTAATTAGGTTTGAGGATTTGAATGATGATTTTTATATTTATGATGAATCTACTTTTTCTATAAAAGGTCAAACTAATCATAAAATATATAGATTAGGGGATAATATTAGAGTAAAAGTTAAGAGTGCTTCTAAGGAAAAACATACAATTGATTTTATTATTGTAAATGAAAAAAATAATAGTTAGTACTATTATTTTTTTTCTTCAATTACTTCTTTTTTTGTTTCTGTTTTTTCATTTGTAGGTTTAATTGGTATTATAAATATACATACTATATATAGAATTAAGCCACATCCACCTAATAGTGATATTAATACCCAAAGTACTCTTACGATAGTAACGTCCATATTTGCATATTCGGCAAATCCTGTACAAATACCTGCAAATATTTTGCCTTCTTCTACTCTGTATAATTTTTTATCTTGTGACATAAATACACCTCCTTTATTATTTGTTGCATTACTATTGTTATTATTTTTATTTTTATCATTGTTTGATGATATATCAATTCCATTTACTAATTCATCTAATGAAATGTCAAACAATTTAGATATTTCAATTAATTTGTTCATATCTGGAACTGTTTGATCTAGTTCCCATTTAGATACTGTTTGTCTTGTTACATTTAGTTCATTTGCTAAATCTTCTTGTGAAAACCCCCTTTTTTTTCTTAGTTCTTGTAGTTTTTCACTGAATTTCACAGCGCACCCCTCCCTTCTTTGATATAATTATACTTTAATTTTCTTTGTTATACAATCAATTTGAGGTGGAAATTTGTCAATTCCTGTTAACATTTTGTCAATTATGGTTTCTTTTTTATTATTTTTAGTTAAATATAGACTTATTTTGTATTTTTGTTTATAATTATTATAGGGTGGATGGTATGAAAAGGAAAAAGAAACGAAAATTAAAGAAAAAACCAATATTTTTTTTGATTTTAATGATTATTTTAGCTATATTTTTATTATGTAAATGTGATAAAAAATCATCTGATAAAGGTAGCAATAATATTGAGAATAATAATGTAAATGAAAAGAAAGATGATTCTAAAGATAAAAAAGTAGATTCTAAAAAGAGTTTATCTTTAGTAATGGTTGGGGATGTTTTAATACATGAGGCTGTTTATAAGGATGCGTTAAATAGTGATGGAACATATGATTTTAGTAGTATGTTTGAGTATATTGGACCAATTATAAAAAATTATGATTTAAAATATTGTAATCAGGAAAGCATTATTGGTGGTAAAAATCTAGGTATTAGTGGATATCCTAATTTTAATTCTCCTGATGAAATAGGTGAGGAAGTTGTTAATTTAGGTTTTAATATGGTTGGTCTTGCTAATAATCATGCTTTTGATAAAGGTGAGAAGGCTATTAATTATTCGGTTAATTTTTGGAAGAAATATGATAATGTAATTACTGCTGGTAGTTATTTGAGTAGTGAAGATAGAAATGATTTAAAAGTATATGAAAAGAATGGAATTAGATATGCATTTTTAGCTTATACTACGGGAATAAATGGTAATAGTTTAAGTAAAGATTATTTGGTTAATTTATATGATAAAGATAAGGTTAAGGAAGATATTGAAAAAGTAAATAGTGCTGATGTTATAATTGTTGCTATGCATTGGGGTAATGAATATACTAATGAACCTACTAATAGTCAAAGGGAAATTGCTTCATATTTATCTAGTTTGGGTGTTGATTTAATTATTGGTACTCATCCACATGTTGTTCAACCTATTACTTATATTGGGGATACTTTAGTTATTTATTCTTTAGGTAATTTTATATCTAATCAATTAGTAATAGGAATTAATCCAGCTATTGGTTTAATTGTAGGATTAGATATTACTTTAGAAGATGATAAAGTTAAATTTAATATTAAGGAAAAGGAATTAATTTTTTCTTATTCAGATAATAGTAAAAATTTCAAAGTTGTTCCTTTTAGTAAGATGAATAATGATTATCTAAAAAACTATAAAGATGTAGAAAAAGAATATATGAATATTGTTAATAAGGAGTTATAGATGAAGAAAGGGTATAAGAAAAGATATAAGAGAAGATTAAAGAGAAAACCAATTATTATATTACTTTTGATATTAATTATTTGTTTATGTTTTAAATTTAATGTTTTTAGTAAGAAGATAAAATTAGAAAAAATTATTGATGATGAAGAGGTTGTTGAAGTTAAAGATGTTAAAAAGACGATGTCTTTGGTTATGGTGGGTGATGCTTTAATTCATGATTCAATATATAAAGATGCATATATTGGAGACAATAATTATGATTTTATGGATATGTTTGACTATATCGGAGAAGAAATTAAGGATTATGATTTGAGGTATTATAATCAAGAAACGATTATTGGTGGTAAAGATTTAGGTTTATCTAATTATCCACTTTTTAATTCTCCGGATGAAATTGGTAGTGATTTAGTTAAAACTGGTTTTAATATGGTAAGTTTAGCTAATAATCATTCATTGGATAAACGGGAAAGAGGTATTAATTATTCTGTTAATTTTTGGAAGAGTATGGATGGGGTAATTACTGCTGGTAGTTATAATTCATGGGAAGATCGAAATGAAGTAAGAGTATATGAAAAAAATGGTATTAAGTTTGCTTTTTTATCTTATACTACTGGTACTAATGGAATTCCTCTTCCAGAAGGAAAGGAATATTTAGTTAATGTTTATAGTGATGATGTAGTAAAATCTGATATAGATGCTGTTAAGGGTGAGGTAGATGTTATTATAGTTGCAATGCATTGGGGTAGTGAATATACTCATACTCCTACTTCGGAAGAGAAGAGAATTGCTCAATATTTATCTAGTTTAGGTGTTAATTTAATTATTGGATGTCATCCACATGTTATTCAACCTGTTGACTATGTAGGTGATACTTTGGTAATATATTCTTTAGGTAATTTTATTTCATCGCAAAGATCGCTTGGTTTAGCTAAAATAATTGGTTTAATGGTTGGTTTAGATATTGTGGTTGAAAATGATAAAGTTACTTTTGAAAATATTAATTATGAATTATTATTTACTTATGACAAAAATTATAAGGATTTTAAGATTATTCCATTTAATAGGTTAAATAATGATATTTTGAATAATTATGAACAAATTGAAGAAGAATATATGAATATTGTTAACAGCGAGGTGTATTATGATTGAGATTAAAAATAAGAAAGCTTTATTTGATTATTTTATAGAGGATACTTATGAAGCTGGTATTGTTTTAACTGGTACGGAGATTAAGTCGATTAGAGATGGTAAGGCTAATTTAGGAGATAGTTATGCAAGAATTAAAAATAATGAGGTATTTATTATTAATATGCATATAAGTCATTATGATAAGGGTAATATATTTAATCATGATGAGACTAGATCAAGAAAATTATTACTTCATAAGAGGGAAATATTAAAAATAAGAGATAAAATTGAAATGAAAGGATATACTTTAGTACCTGTTAAATTATATTTTAGTAAGAATAGAGCTAAAATATTATTGGGTATTGGAAAAGGTAAGAAAGCATATGATAAAAGAGAAACTATTAAAGAAAGGGATATTAATAGAGAAATTAAGAAAAACTTAAAAAATAAGTATTGATTTAAATATTTATTTATTGTATACTTATAAATGAAATAGGAGGATATGACATGAATTTAAAATTAGACAAGATATTTAAAGTAGACAATGGTACTAAGTTAAAAGGTAGTGCTACAGTTATTATAGATGACTGCTTTGTGGTTACTGATATTAAGATTATTGAGGGGGATTGAGGGGGATAATGGTTTATTTTTAGCTATGCCTAATAAGATATTAAAGGATGGCTCTAAAGTAGATATTGTTCATCCTATTAATAAAGAAACTAGAGAACAATTTAATAATCTTATTATTGATGCTTATAATAATTTAGAAAAGTAGTTGGTCTACTTTTTTTTTGTGCACATATATTTATTTAGGAGGATAAGTATATGGATAAAGAAATTAGTAGCAGTCATAATGTTAATATTGTTGGTAGAAAAAATATAAATATTACAGGTGTTAAAAAGATTGAAAGTTTTGATGATAATGATTTTTTATTGGAGACGGTAATGGGATTTATGAATATTAAGGGATCAGATTTGGAAATTGTTAAATTAGATACTTATCAAGGAGATGTAGCTATTAAAGGAAAAATTGATAGTTTAATTTATTTAGAAAATAATAAGAAAAAAAATAAAGAAGATAGTATTTTTAATAAATTATTTAAATGATTGATTTAAATATTCAAATTAAACTTATTATTTTTTCTTTAATATTTGGGTTTATGTTTTCTATTTTATTAGATATTTTGTATATTTTTTTAAGTAATAAAAATAAATTTATTTCAATAATTATTTCTTTTATTTTTATTTGTCTTATGACAATTATATATTTTATTGGCATTAAAAAAATAGGATATGTTATTTTTCATATTTATTCTATTTTTTGTATTATTTTAGGGTTTATTAGTTATGATTTAATTTTAAAGATGATTGCAAATAAGGGTAAAAAATGATAAAATATTTATGGTGATAGTATGAGTAGGAAGGTAGCTAAGGTAACTAAAAGAAGATTAACTGTATTTGGTACTATTTCTTTGGTAGCAATTATTTATTTTTGTATTACTTTAGGATATCATCTATATACTATTTATGATTTACGTAGTCAGAAGAATAGTTTAGAAGAAACATATAGTAAGTTGCAGGAAGAGGCTGATGATTTACAAATAGAGATTAATAAACTTAATGATCCAGATTATTTAGCTAGATATGCAAGGGAGAAGTTTTCTTATTCAAAAGATGGAGAATATATTATCAAAATTAATGAAACTGAAAAGGAAATGGATAGTATTGATGATAGTTTAAATTTTAACTATATTGTAGTTGGGTTAAGTGGAGTATTAGTTTTTATATTTGTTTATATTATTGTAAAATCAAGAAAAAAATAAAATATAGGGTTTCCTATATTTTTTATAATTTGAACATTTTTTTTTCGTCTTCTAGATTATTTCCATCAAAGTATGATTTTACTTGATAGTTTCTTATTAATGCAATTAAGTTTGATGGAAAACTTTTAATAAGTTTATTATAGTCAGTTATGATATCATTATAGTATTTACGTAGTGCTACTATCTCTGATTCTGATTCAAATAGATTAATTTCTATTTTTAGATAATCTTCACAGCTTTTAAGTTCTTTATATTTTTCTTTATATGAATTAAATTCATTTATAGCATCATATAAGTTTCTATCAAGTTCAAAGTTAGTTAGTTTTCTTGTTCTTAATTTTACTATGATATCTAGTATTTCATCTTCTGTTTTAGTTGTATTTTTTATGATAGTAATTGATTTATTTAGTAGATCAAATCTTTTTCTTAAAATTGTGTCTATATTCACTTCTGCTTCATTTATTCTTATGATACAATCTTGGATACGATTGTATGTAAGTGTAAAGGCAAGAATAATTGCACATAAAATTGTTATAAACGATAATGAAACTATTAATATTACCATGATATCACCTAGTGTAATTATAGCAAAATTTTTAATTAACTTCAATAGTTTGTATTTATTTTTATAAATAAATAAAATATGTGGAAATTATTATTTATTTGTGATAAAATTGTTTTAGGTAGGTGATATTGTGAAAGTTACTATTGGTGTTTCTAATCGTCATGTTCACTTGACTGAAGAACATTTAAAAAAATTATTTGGTGATGATTATAAATTGGAAAAGAAAAAAGATTTAACCCAACCAGGTCAATTTGCATCAACTGCTTTGGTTACTTTAAAAACTGGGAAAGGTATTATTGATAATGTTAGAGTACTTGGCCCAGTTCGTAAATATACACAAGTAGAAATATCAAGAACTGATGCTTATAAGTT
>CACYFN010000019.1 GCA_902773675.1 uncultured Erysipelotrichaceae bacterium
CCGAAGATAGTGAGAGCGAAAATAGGAAGTTGCCAATTTTTTTTTGCATAAAAATAAGTATATAAATAGATTAAAAAGTATTGTATTAATACTTTTTTTTGTTTATAATAATTATTGGTGATATAAATGAATTATAAAATAACAACACATTCAGAAGAAGAAACAATTGAATTAGCTGAAAACTTTGAATCAGAAAAATTTCCCAATATGATTATATGTCTAGATGGTGATTTAGGTAGTGGAAAAACACTATTTACTAAAGGAATAGCTGCATCATTAGGTATAGAAGAAAATATAACTTCTCCAACATTTACTATAGTAAAAGAATATGAAGGAGAATTACCACTATATCATATGGATGTATATAGATTAGATGGAAATACTGATGGAGTAGGAATTGAAGAATATTTTCATAAAGGTGGAGTAGTAGTAATTGAATGGGCAAATATGATTAAAGATATTCTACCAGAAGAAAGATTAGATATAAAAATCAAAACCATGGGAGAAAATAAAAGATTGCTAATAATTACTCCATATGGAAAAAAATATGAAGAATTATGTGAGGCAGTATTATGAAATTCTTATTTATAGACACGTCTTCACTTTACTTAACTATAGCAATAATAGATGATAATAAAATTGTATTCAATCATAAAGAACAAGTAGAAAAAGATATGTCTAGTAAAATAATTCCTATTATTGATAATGGTTTTAAAGAATGCTCATTTAGTATTAAAGATATTAACAAAATATTTGTTGTTAATGGTCCTGGATCATTTACCGGTGTTAGAATTGGTGTAACAGTAGCTAAAACCATAGCTTGGGCACTTAAAATAGACTTAATTCCACTTTCAAGCTTAGAATTTATCGCATCAACTGCATCAGATAAGAAATATCTTGTTCCAATGATTGATGCTAGACGTGGAAATGTATTTGCCGGAATCTATGACCAAGAACTTAATAACATTTTACCTGATGTGTTAATAAGTTATGAACAATTATCTAAAAAAATAGATGAAAGTTATCAACAAATTAGTTATCACTTAGATAATTCTATCAATCCAGATGGTGATATTTTAAAAGTTATCAACAAACATCTATCAGATAAAAGTGTTAATCCACATTCACTAAAACCAAATTATCTAAAATTAACAGAAGCAGAAGAGAAGTTAAATGATCAAAGAAATAACTAATAACGAAATAGAATTAATTAATAACTTAATAGATTATAAAATAACATCAAATTCCTTTGAAAAATGCTTCAAATATGAAATAAATAATGAGATAGTAGGAATAATCGATTTTAGTAAAATATATGAAAGATTAGAACTAAATTATATATGGATATCCTCTAGTTACAGAGGAAAAAAATATTCAAAAGAATTAATGAATTATATGATTAATTATGCCCAAAATAACAATATAAAAAATATTACATTAGAAGTATCTGTTGAAAATAAAATAGCTATTAATCTATATCAAAAATACGGATTTATAAAAGCATCAACAAGAAAAAATTATTACAATGGAATAGATGCTCTACTAATGATAAGGAAGTTTGATACATATGAATAAAACATACATTTTAGGAATAGAAACTAGTTGTGATGAAACAAGTGTATCCATTATAGAAAATGGTGATACAGAAATAGCAACCATTATATCAACGCAAATAACAACCCATGCCAATTATGGTGGAGTAGTACCAGAAATAGCGAGCCGTATGCATATAGAAAATATTACAATTGTAATAGAAGAATGCCTAAAACAAGCAAATATGACTATGGATGATATAGAAGCAATTGCAGTAACCCAAGGACCAGGTCTTATTGGAAGCCTACTTATTGGTGTAACAGCTGCAACAACCTTAGCTTATATCTACAATAAACCATTAGTACCAGTTCACCATATAGCTGGACATATATATGCAAATAACTTAGTAAGTAAAATGCAGTTTCCTCTAATAGCTTTAGTAGTATCAGGTGGTCATACCGAATTAATCTATATGAAAGAAAATTATTCATTTAAAAAAATTGGTGGTACCCTTGATGATGCCGTAGGAGAATGCTATGACAAAGTAGCCCGTGTCATAAATGTTCCATATCCAGGAGGACCTTTAGTAGATAAATTAGCTCATATAGGTAGTGATACATATAATTTACCATTACCACTTGATGATAATACATATAACTTTAGTTTTAGCGGTATTAAAAGTGCAGTTATTAATTTAGCTCATAATGAAGAACAAAGAGGAAATACCATTAGAAAAGAAGATTTATGTTGTTCATTTCAAAATAGAGTAGTAGAAATACTAACTAAAAAAACTATGAAAGCATTAAAAGAATATAATGTTAATAATTTGATAATTGCTGGTGGAGTATCAGCAAATAGTGGTATAAGAGATAAATTTACAACTATTTGTGCTCATGATGGAATAAATCTAACTATTCCGAATATAAAATATTGTACAGACAACGCTGCTATGATAGGAGCAGCCGGATATTATGCATATAAACTAGGAATACGTAGTGGTTATGACCTAAAAGCCAAAGCAACAATGAATTTATATTAAAAATCAAGAAAATATATTAAAAACTATTGACAAATAAAGATTTTTTAAGTATAATTAATCAAGTGTGAAAAAGGAAAGCGATGTATCCACATCCACCCGATTACCAAAGGTAATGGGTCAAAGCCAAAAATAAAATGGTTTTTTTAGTGGATACAATTGTATCCACTTTTTCATGGTATAAGATAAATTGGAGGTGTTTGTTATCGCAAACAAAGATAAAGATTTGTTTATTAATGAACAAATACGAGCAAAAGAAGTTATGGTTATTGGACCAAATGGAGAACAACTAGGTATTAAATCAATCAAAGATGCAAATACATTAGCGCAATATGCTGGTTTTGATCTTGTTTTAATTAATCCAAATGGTAATCCACCAGTATGTAAAGTAATGGATTACAATAAGTTTAAATATGAAAACAAGAAAAGAGCAAAAGAAAACATCAAAAAACAAAGAGCATCTAATCTTGAATTAAAGGAGTACCGTTTATCAGTTACAATTGATATTCATGATTTTGATACAAGAGTTAAAAACTCACAAAAATATTTGGAAAAAGGACATAAAGTAAAAGCGTCAATTCGTTTTAAAGGACGTGAAATGGCTCACACAGAATTAGGTAAAGATGTATTAATCAGATTTGCCGAAGCATTAAAAGATGTATCAGATATAGAACAAAAACCAACTTTAGATGGTCGTAATATGACAATGATACTTATGCCAAAGAAAGAAAAATAGGAGGAAAAATATGCCAAAGTTAAAATCACATAAAGGAACACAAAAAGTAATTGGAAACAATAGTAAAATTGGACATCCTGGAACAAGACACAATACAGGAAAGAAAAATGCCGCTTCAAACAGAAGTGGAAGAACAGCATCACGTATTAGTAAAGCAGATGCAAACAGATTAAAAAAAGTAACTTATTAGGAGGAATTAGATATGGCAAGAGTTAAAGGTGGAAATATCCACAAGAAAAGAAGAATAAAAGTATTAAAACTAGCCAAAGGATATTTTGGAAGTAAACACAAATTATATAAGTCTGCAAAAGAACAAGTAATGCATTCATTAAAATATGCATACAGAGATAGAAGACAAAATAAAAGAGAAATGCGTAAATTATGGATTACAAGAATTAATGCAGCTTGTAGAAATAATGACATTAGTTATTCAAAATTCATTAATGGATTAAATAAAGCAGGAATCACTATCAACAGAAAAATGTTAAGTGAAATTGCAATTGATGACGCTAAATCATTTACAAATTTAGTTAAAATTGCAAAAGATGCTTTAAATGGAAAAGTAACTAAAAATGAAGTAAAAAAAGAAACAAAAAAAGTAGAAAAAGTTGAAGACAAGAAAACAGAAAAAAAAGAAACTAAAAAAGCAGACAAGAAAAAAGTTGATTATTCAGAAATGACAGTAGCAGAACTAAAAAAAGCTGCAGCTGACAAAAAAATTGAAGGTGCATCAACAATGAAAAAAGCTGAATTAGTTGAAGCACTTACTAAATCAAAATAAAATATAAGTATCTCACTTATGTTTTTTTTTATTATTTTTTAAATTACCATATATTGCGAATAATATCAAAATATGATATTATTATTAAAGGTGAAGGTAAATGATTTTTGATTTATTCAAAAAGAAAAATAAAGACAATATGATAGTACCATCTAAAACAAAAATAGATGAATTACTACCAATAGGATCAGTTGTTAATGTACTTGATTATGAACATAGAGTAATGATTATAGGAATTAAACAAATTAGCCTAGAAGATAATCATGAATATGATTATGCAGCAGTACCATATCCAGAAGGACAAATAGGAATAGAAAGTCAAGTATTATTTAATAACGAAGATATATCCAATGTATCATTTGTTGGATACCAGGATTCAGAAAGATTTGCCTTTATAGAGCAGATAAAAGAAAATAATTAGGAGTTGAAGTATATGGATGGAATAATTTTAATTATATTAATATTAATAGTATGTTTTTATTTTAGAGATTTTTATAAAATTGTCAATGCAGTAGCAATTATAGATATATTCTTAAGAATATTTTACTTTATAGTACATAACGTAGAAATCCGTGGAATATCAGAATACGTAGAAAAATACTTACCAGAATCAGTTCCGGCAATCATATTAAATTATAAAAAAGTATTAGGTTCCCTAATGTGTAATCTTCTTATTTGGGTATATGTAATAATAATGGGAATATTTCTATTTTATACAGTTAAAAGATTTATTAAAAGTAAGTAATACGAGTTATTACTTACTTTTTCTTGATATATACATTTGTTTGTGATACAATGAATTAGGTGATAATAATGTATGGATATATAAAAGGAAAAATAACAGAAATAGAAAATAACTATGTAATAATAGAAAATAATGGAATAGGTTACATTGTCTATGTAGCTAATCCATATTCATATCAAGAAAGTGAATATACAATCTATTTATATCATTATATAAGAGAAGATGAAAATAGTTTATATGGTTTCAAAACAAAAGAAGAAAAAGAATTATTCTTAAAACTAATAAATGTAAAAGGATTAGGATGTAAAATGGCTTTACCAATGTTTGCAACCGGTTCCATAGATGGTATAGTTGATGCCATAGAAAGAGAAAATGTATTATACCTAAAAAAATTTCCTAAAATTGGAGATAAATTAGCCCGCCAAATAATATTAGACTTAAAAGGTAAACTAGTAAGCAATAATGCACCAACTAATACCAAAGATTTTACAGAACTAATAGAAGTATTAAAAGGATTTGGCTATAAACCAGCAGATATTAATAAAATACTTCCAAGTATCAAATCAGAAAAAGTAGAAGACCAAGTAAAAGAAGCATTAAAATTGATGTTAAAATAAAAAAGTTAAATATAAAAAAAGGAAATTGCAAACTTTTGTCGTATAATATATATAGGAGGTAAAACTATGGATAGAATAATAACCAGCGATGAATTAAAAGAAGATATATTTGAAAAAAATATAAGACCAGATAACTTAGAAGAATATGTAGGCCAAAGTGAAGTAAAAGAAAACTTATCAATATTTATAAAAGCCGCAATCATGCGTGAAGAACCACTTGACCATGTATTATTATATGGGCCTCCAGGACTTGGTAAAACGACATTATCTAATATTATAGCTAATGAACTTCATAGTAATATAAAAACAGCTAGTGGACCAGCAATTGAAAAAAGTGGTGATCTAGCAGCTATTCTATCCAGTCTAGAACCTGGAGATGTATTATTTATTGATGAAATACATCGTATACCTAGATTTGTAGAAGAAATACTTTATTCAGCCATGGAAGACTTTACCTTAGATATAATAGTTGGTAGTGATTCATCAAGTAGAAATATAAGAATAGATCTTCCACCATTTACCTTAGTAGGAGCAACAACCAGAGCAGGAGATTTAACAGGACCCCTACGTGATAGATTTGGTATTATATGTAAATTAAATTACTATACAGTAGAAGAATTACAACAAATTGCCATGCGTACAAGTCGAGTACTAGATTGTCCAATTGATGAAGATGCTGCCCTAGAATTAGCTAGACGTAGTCGTGGAACTCCTCGTATTACAAATCGATTATTTAAAAGAGTAAGAGATTATGCACTTGTAATGGGAAATGGTAATATTGATTTAAGTATTACAAAACTTGCCCTAGATAAATTAAAAGTAGATGAATTAGGACTAGATGAAACAGATTATCATTTACTTAAATCTATTATAGAAAAATTTAATGGAGGACCAGTAGGTATCGAAGCCATCGCATCAAGTATTGGAGAAGAACAAACTACCATAGAAGATGTATATGAACCATACTTACTGCAAATAGGATTATTAAAACGTACCACAAGAGGTAGAATGGTAACAGAAAAGGCTTATGAACATTTAAATATTCCATATCCAATAAAGAAGTAGTCTTATTTTAAATTAATTATGAAGGGGGAATTAAATGAAACAAAATAAATTAGAAACTATTTCGAACTTATTTGAAGGAAGTGAAATAAGAAGTATTTGGGATAGTGAAAAAGAAGATTATTACTTTAGTGTAGTAGATGTAATTAAAGTGTTAACAGAAAGCACTGATCCAGCACATTATTGGAGAACATTGAAATCTAGAATGATTAAGGAAGGAAATGAAACTGTCACAAATTGTGACACTTTCAAATTCAAAGCACAAGATGGAAAAATGAGAAATTCTGATATTTTAGATACCAAAGGAATCTTAAGACTTATAGAATCAGTACCATCTCCTAAAGCAGAGCCATTTAAAATGTGGCTAGCTTCTTTAGGAAGTGAAAGAATTGATGAAGTATTTGATCCAGAAAAAGCTGTAAATAGAGCTGTAGAATATTACCGAAGAAAAGGTTATAATGATGAATGGATAAAAGCGAGATTAACTGGTATTGTTGATAGATTTAAACTAACTGATATCTGGAAAAGTGGTGGAATAGAAAAACCAGTTGAATTCGCACTTTTAACCAATGAAATATATAAAAATTGGTCTGGAATGAAAGCAAGCGAATATAAACAATATAAAGGTATAAGAAAAGAAAGTCTAAGAGATAATATGACTGATATTGAAATAGCTTTAACTAATATTGGTGAAATAGCTGCTCGTGATATAGCTCGTGTTGAAAAACCACATGGTTTAAAAGAAAATATGACTATTGCAGCACGTGGCGGAAAAGTTGCTAAAGCTGCAAGAAATTCATACGAAAAAGAAACCAAAATATCTGCTGTATCTAAAGAGAATTCATTGAATTATAAATATATTGATGATAAAAATAAAATAGAAATGCAATAGAATTTTATAAATATATTAAGAATAGCATAATCATAATAAAAGTCAAACTTGATTAAATATATTTAATAAATTAAAGTATTAACAGATAGTAATTTACATTATTTAGAAAATAATGAATAAAAGGAAAGGATAGATATATGTTAGAATTAAAAAAAGTAACTAAGAAGTATAAAACTGGTAATTTAGTACAACTTGCCCTTAATGATGTAAGTATTAAATTTAGAAATAATGAATTTGTATCCATTTTAGGTCCTAGTGGTAGTGGAAAAACTACATTATTGAATATAATTGGAGGGTTAGACCAATATACTAGTGGTGATTTAATTATAAATGATAAATCAACAAAAAAATATAAAGATAGAGATTGGGATACTTATCGTAATCATAGAGTAGGTTTTGTCTTTCAAAGTTATAATTTAATACCCCATCAAACAGCACTATCAAATGTAGAACTAGCCCTAACTTTATCTGGAGTATCAAAAGAAGAAAGAAGAAAAAGAGCAAAAAAAGCCTTAATTGATGTAGGATTAAAAGATCATATTCATAAAAAACCAAATCAAATGTCAGGTGGACAAATGCAGAGAATTGCGATTGCCAGAGCTTTAGTAAATGATCCTGATATATTACTTGCTGATGAACCAACTGGAGCACTAGATAGTAAAACAAGTTTACAAATAATGGAGTTACTTTCAAATATTGCTAAAGATAGATTAGTTATAATGGTTACCCATAATCCCGAATTAGCAACTAAATATTCAAATCGTATTATTAAACTATCCGATGGTAAAGTAATAGATGATTCAAATCCCGTAGTAGAAAAAGAAGAAAAAAGATTAGAAACACATAAAAAAAACAAAAAAACATCAATGTCATTTTTAACAGCTTTATCACTTAGTTTTAATAACTTATTAACAAAAAAAGGTAGAACTATTCTAACATCATTTGCAGGATCTATTGGTATAATTGGAATTGCACTAATACTTTCCATATCAACCGGTGTAAGAAATTATATAGATAAAGTAGAAAAAGAAACATTATCATCATATCCGATAATGATAGAAGAAAAATCAGTAGATACTACTAGTTTACTATCATCATTAATGGGAACTAATAAAAAGAAAGAACATAATAAAGATAAAGTATATACTAATACTATTATGAAAGATATGATTAATACAATGACTAATGAAATTCAAACTAATAACTTAGAAGAATTTAAAAAATATATTGAGTCAAGTAATATGAAAGAATATACAACAGATATACAATATACATACAACTTAGATTTACAAATATATAAAAATGATCCTAATGAAATTATTCAAGTAAATCCTAATCAAATTTATGAATCAATGGGTGTAGATGGAATGATGGGTCTAAATACTGGATATAGTATGTTTAAAAGTTATAATAATGTCTTTAAAGAACTTATGAATAATAAAGAATTATTAAAAAATCAATATGATCTACTAGCTGGATCTTGGCCTAAAAATTATAACGAAGTAGTATTAATAGTAGACGATAATAATGAAATAAGTGACTATACTTTATATGCTTTAGGACTAAAAGATCAAAATGAAATAAAAGATATCATGACTAAAGTAATGAATGGAGAAGAAGTAGTATCAGAAGCTAATGAATTTGATTATAAAGATTTATTAAACTTATCATTTAAACTAGTCTTAAATAATAAATATTATATTAAAGAAAATGGTATCTGGAAAGATATGTCAAAAGATAATGAATATTTAAAAAAATTAATAGAAAATGGAATAGATATTAATGTAGTAGGAATAATTAGACCAAATGAAGAATCAATTACCGAAGAAGAATATGGAAGCATTGGTTATACCTATGAATTAACAAATTATGTCATAAATGAAATAAATAATTCAGATATCGTTAAAGAACAAAAAGATAATCCTAATATAAATATCTTTACAGGTAAAGAATTTAATAATGATGTAGATATCAATTCTTTAATAGATCCAACTTTATATAGTACATTATCACAAGAAGAACTAGTTAACTATATAACAGAATTAAACGAAAGTACAAAAGCAACATATGAAGATAATCTTATTAAATTAGGTTCAGTTGATATAAATAAACCATTTGGTATAAATATCTATCCAAAAGACTTTGATTCCAAAGAAGAAATATCAGATATGATAGAAAAATACAATCAAGATAAATTAGACAATAAACAAGATGAATTAGTAATAAGCTATAATGATGTAGTAGGTATGATGTTATCAAGTGTAACTACTATAGTAGATGTAATTAGTTATGTACTTATTGCTTTTGTATCAATATCACTAGTAGTATCATCAATCATGATAGGTATAATTACTTATATATCAGTACTAGAAAGAACCAAAGAAATAGGAATATTAAGAGCTATGGGAGCATCTAAAAAAGATGTATCAAGAGTATTTAAAGCCGAAACATTTATTATTGGATTAATATCAGGATTATTTGGAATAGGATTAACTATTATTATAAATATTCCAATCAATATCCTTATAAAATCAATGGTAGGAATATCAGGTATTGCTAAATTACCATTCTGGTTTAATTCCATCTAAAATGGCATCTAAAAAAGATCCAGTTATAGCTCTTAGAACAGAATAGATATTATATAAAAAGCATATTATTATGCTTTTTATTCATTTTATGTAGATAATATTTTTAAATTATTGTATAATGTTAAGTGCTTATAAAATTGTCATATTAAATAAAAATATGTATAAAATTATTTGTAGAAAGAAGGGTATTATGTTTAAATTATTAAAAAAATTAGAAGGAAGACATTATAAAATAATACTTATATGTGTAATATTTATTGTATTTCAAGTATGGTTAGATTTAAAACTTCCTGATTTTATGTCTAAAATAACAGTATTAATAGAAACAGAAGGAAGTAAAATGTCAGATATATTACTCCAAGGAGTATTTATGTTACTATGTGCTTTAGGTAGTTTAATATCATCATTTATAGTGGGATATTTTGCTGCTAAAGTAGCTGCTTCATTTTCTCAAAAAATAAGAAGTGAAGTATTTAATAAAGTTGAAGATTTTTCTATGACAGAAATAAAACAATTTTCAACAAGTAGTTTAATAACACGTACAACCAATGATATAACTCAAGTTCAAATGTTACTAGCTATGGGACTTCAAGTATTCATAAAAGCACCTATTATGGCGATATGGGCAATAATAAAAATATCTGGTAAAAGCTTTGAATGGAGCTTACTTACTGGTGGAGCAGTATTAGTACTATTAATAGTAGTTGTAATAATAGTAGTATTTGCTGTACCTAAATTTAAAAAGATTCAAAACATGATAGATGATATAAATAATATAACTAGAGAAAATTTAACCGGTATTAGAGTAGTAAGAGCTTTTAATGCAGAAAACTATCAAGAAAATAAATTTGAGAGTGCTAATGAAAAACTAACTAAAACACAATTATTTGTTCAAAGAATAATGGCCGTAATGGGACCAACTATGCAATTAATTATGTCAGGACTTAGTTTAGGTATATATTTTATTGGAGCATTTATAATAAATGAAGCAGCCATTCCAGATAGAATAGGTATATTTAGTGATATGGTAGTATTTTCAAGTTATGCAGTCCAAGTAATTATTTCATTTATGATGTTAATAGTAATATTTATAATCTATCCAAGAGCTAGTGTATCAGCTAAAAGAATACTAGAAGTATTAGAAACTGAGGAAGTTATTAAAGATGGTAAATTTAATAAAAAGACTACTAAGTTAGTAGGTAGTGTAGAATTTAAAAATGTCTCATTTAAATATCCTGATGCCGAAGAATATATGTTAGAAAATATCTCATTCAAAGCAGAAAAAGGAGAAACTATAGCCTTTATAGGTTCAACAGGTAGTGGTAAATCAACACTAATTAATTTAATACCAAGATTTTATGATGCAACCGATGGAGAAGTATTAGTAGATGGAGTAAATGTTAAAGACTATACCCAAGAATCACTTCACAACCTACTAGGCTATATACCACAAAAAGCCGTTATGTTTGATGGATCAGTTTCTTCTAATGTAAGTTATGGATATAATGGTAAAGCTAAAGCTAGTAAAAGTCAAATAAAAAAAGCTATCGAAGTAGCTCAAGCAACTGATTTTGTAGAAAAAATGGATAAAAAATATGAATCTCATATAGCCAGAGGTGGTACTAATGTTAGTGGTGGTCAAAAACAAAGATTAGCTATCGCAAGAGCCATAGCTCGTAATCCTGAAATATATATCTTTGATGATTCATTCTCAGCTCTTGATTATAAAACAGATTATATATTAAGAAAAGAATTAAAAAAATATACTAAAGATGCAACTACATTAATAGTAGCTCAAAGAATAGGAACTATAAAAAATGCTGATAAAATAATAGTACTTGATAATGGAAAAATGGTTGGAATGGGAACACATAAAGAATTACTTGAAAATTGTGAAGTATATAAAGAAATAGCATATTCACAACTTAGTAAGGAGGAATTAGCTAATGCATAATAGACATAATAAAAATAATGAAAAAGCTAAAGACTTTAAAGGATCAATACAAAAACTAGTTAAATATTGTAAACCATTAATGCCAATAATTATTATATCAATTATTCTAGCTTTTCTAAGTTCTATTCTATCCATAATAGGACCAGATAAACTAAAAGATATGACTAATGAAATAACTTTAGGACTAATGAGTAAAATTAATTTAGATAAAGTAAAAAATATTGGATTATTACTAATAATATTCTATTCATCAAGTTTTATCTTTAATTATTTTCAAGGTTTCCTAATGGCAACAGTAACTCAAAAATTCTCTAAAAAATTAAGAGGAGAAATAAGTATTAAAATAAATAAATTGCCTTTAAAATATTTTGATAAAAATAGTTATGGAGATATCCTATCAAGAGTAACCAACGATGTAGATACACTAGGTCAAACAATGAATCAAAGCATTGGAACACTTGTATCATCAGTAACAATGTTTATAGGATCACTTGTTATGATGTTTTATACAAATTGGTTAATGGCAATAACAGCTATAATTGCAACAATTATTGGATTTGCCCTAATGGCAGTAATACTAGCTAAATCACAAAAATACTTTAATGCCCAACAAAAACAACTAGGAATACTTAATGGACACATTGAAGAAATGTATTCTGGACATAATGTTGTAAAAGCATATAATGGAACAAATGAATCCAAAAAGAAATTTAATGAATACAATAATGCCTTATATGAAAGTGCATGGAAAAGCCAATTCTTATCAGGACTTATGCCAGTTATAATGGGATTTATTGGCAACTTTGGATATGTATGTGTATGTATAGTAGGAGCAATGCTTACAATGAACTCAAGTATTTCTATAGGAGTAATAGTAGCATTCATGATTTATATTAGACTATTTACAAATCCACTATCTCAAATAGCTCAAGCCATGACTAGTTTACAATCAGCAGCTGCTGCATCAGAACGTGTATTTGAATTCTTAGATGAAGAAGAATTAATAGATGAATCAAATAAAACCAAAGTATTAAGTAAAGATGAAGTAAAAGGAAATATCACTTTTGAACATGTTAAATTTGGTTATGATGAAGATAAATTAATCATAAAAGACTTTAGCGCTAAAGCTAAATCTGGTGAAAAAATAGCTATAGTAGGTCCTACCGGAGCAGGAAAAACAACTATGGTAAATCTCCTTATGCGATTCTATGAAATAAATAGTGGGGATATATTAATAGATGGAGTATCAACTAAAGATTTAACAAGAGAAAATATTCACAAATTATTCTGTATGGTACTTCAAGATACTTGGTTATTTAATGGTACCATAAAAGATAATATTATTTATAATAATCCTAATGTAACATTAGATGAAGTAAAAGAAGCTTGTAAAACAGTAGGACTAGATCACTTTATAAAAACATTACCACATGGATATGATACTAAAATAGGGGATACAGATTCACTATCAAGTGGTCAAAAACAATTATTAACCATAGCTCGTGGTATGATAGAAAATGCACCATTCTTAATACTAGATGAAGCAACTAGTAGTGTAGATACAAGAACAGAAGAATTAGTCCAAAAAGCTATGGATAAACTAATGCATGGAAGAACCTCATTTATCATCGCTCATAGATTATCAACAATTAAAAACGCAGATTTAATTCTTGTTATGAAAGATGGTAATATCATAGAACAAGGAAACCACAATGAACTAATTAAGAAAAATGGTTTCTATGCAGAACTATATAATTCCCAATTTCAAAATTAATATAACTAAAAAGATACTTAGAATAATTCTAAATATCTTTTTTTCTAATTAAATAAGTCACTATGTGAACCAGTCGCAACTAAAACTAAAACTAATTTATTATCAACGTACTTGTAAACAAGTAACCAATCAGGCTTAACATGACATTCACAGCAATCTTTATAAGTTTTATCATTAATTAAATTATGATTTTTATATTTTGGATCTAATACTTCTAAATTAGCTAATTTACCAATTATTTCTATTAACTCATCTAAATCTTTATTTTGTTTTACTAACTTTTTTAACTGTTTATTAAAAATAGAAGTTGTCTTTATTTCACAGATTGTATTTTCTAGACTAATCTTCATTTATTATATCCTCAATCATTTGATTAACATTATGATAACCTTTAACATCTATTTTACCAGTTGCTATTTTATCTCCTTCTTCCAATGCTTCCAATAATTCTTTCTTTGGTTTAGGATTAGTTACTTCAAAAGGAAGACCATCACGTTTTATTACTTGTTTAATAGCCATATTAATAAATGTACTCATATTAATTCCTAAATCTTTTAATATATTTGTAGCTTGTTCTTTATCTCTAGCATCAACTTGAACATTAATTGCACTCATTAAATTTTCCATCAGTAACACCTCTTTCTTTACTAATATTATCACTTAATATTTAAAATGTCAACATAATAACAACATAATTCTACAAAACAACTACATAACGTAATAATATCTTATTACATAATTTATAATTTATTCATTTTTGATGATAAAAAAAGATACTTAGAATAATCTAAATATCTTTTTTTAATTTCTTTACTTTATTTCTCGATTTATCTAACCAACTTAAATCTAAATCATCTAAACTAATCTCTTGATAGCTTCTTCTATTATGATCTACAAATGTTGATTTTTCTTTTATTGTATCTTTTATCCTAACTTTTGGAAGCATAAATGGTTTTTCATTGTATGAATTATATTTCATTATGTCACCTCAAGAAAATTATATACTATTTATAATTAAATATCAATTATAATTTAAGTATTTGCCCAACATATATTTTATTAGGGTTATCACCAATAATATCTTTATTTTTATTATATAAGTCAATCCATTTCATATTATATTTTTTAGCAATACTACTTAAAGTATCACCAGCTTTAACAGCATAAGTTTTATTACTCAATATTTCATTAACCTTATCTTGGACTTCTTTATAATTATATCCAGCCTCAGTTAATTTTTTATATCTAATATGACCATTACCCCATAAACCATCTATAACTTCTTTAGCAATTTCATCTATACTTTTTAAATTAAATCCATTTAATTTTTTATTTTTCATAATACTAGGATAATCATAATAAGCATAATCCTGATCAACTACCATACCACATATTTTATTACTTCTAATTTTATTAGTCTCACCACCAAATTGCCATATACCACATACCGGACTTTCTGGTTTATTATATCCCCAATTAGCAATCCATTTATCATATCTATTCAATTTATCAGTATCAATATAATTTTTAAACCAATTACTATTAGCATATATACATACATAATATTTCTTACTTTCTAAATATTCACAAAAACCCTTTATAGCTTCCGTTACCTTATCACGACCAGCTTTAGATTGATAATAACTATCTTCAACATCAATCGCAATAGGATATTCAAATAACTTATCCTTTAGGCAATTATTATACATAAATTCAGCTTCATTTCTACCTTGTTCATAAGTAGTAGCACGAGAAAACCAATAAGCACCAACCATTAAATTATTATCTTTACAATTCTTATAATGCTTAAAAAAACAATCATCAATCCTTTTACTAATACCATCACTATAACCTGTATATCCAGCTCTAATCATTACAAAATTAACACCCTCATCTTTAACTTTCTTTAAATCAATATCACTTTGATATGAACTAATATCAATACCAAATACCTTATCCATCAATACCACCTCCAATTCTTTTTTGAATTACATTTAATACAGCAGAAATACCCATAGCCAGTCCCCCTATAAGAGTAGTTTTAATAATATGAGTACCTTTAAAATTATTAATATCTTGTAAAACAACAATTAAAGATGCAATAAAACCTTCAATAAAAGATTTAATTAATTTACCAATAAATTTATCATTTAATACTTTCTTCATATCATACCTCCTATAATAATATATGAAATAAAATTATTTACAAATAAACCTATTATACTAATAAAAACTAGTTTTCACTAGTTTCTTTTAATTTCTTTTCAATTAGATTTTTGTTATTAATTAATCTCTCATTATCAGGACTTAAATTTATAGCTTTATTAATATATATTAAAGATAAATCAAATTCATTATTATTATAATAATATAAAGATAATAAATCATAAATAGTATGATCAAAACTAAATGGTTCATTAATATAAGTCTTTGGATGCTTCTTAATCTTCAAAGCCCCCATACAGCACTTAAATACTTCATCCCAGTTTTTTAATTGATATTCTAAAATTGCTTTTTCAACATATGCATCCCTTAAATAAGGAGCCTCTAATATAGCTTTATCAAGCCACATTCTAGCTTCATAATATCTACCCAAATTAGTATAACTTCTAGCAATAAACCTCATTGATGCACATCTTTCATCCTTCCATGTCGCACTTTCTAAATTTAAATGCTTAATTAAAGTATCAATACATTCATTCCATTTATGATAAAACATATATTCCCTTCCTAAATAATGCATATTCCTATCATCATTAGGGTTCTCCCTAACAGATAACTCAAGTAGTGGTAGATAACTACTTCTTGATTTAGTACTATCTGGATAATGATTTAAAGTTATTAAATCCGTTACCTTTTTATTTTCAATATCATTTCCTGTATAAGTTAATACCTCATGTACCGGATGAGTCCATTTATAATTTTTTCTTGTATGAATTTTTTCAATGTAAAAATTAACTATAGGCTTATCATCCTTATCTAATGACCAATTATAATTATACATTAATCTATCAGTATCATTATCCCAAATACTTTCAAGTTTTTCTCTCCAACCACAAACAAACACTTCATCTAAATCAGTACATACACATATATCATAATCATCTGGTACCATGTCTAATGACTCATTACGTGCAACATCAAATCTCCAAGGATCAATTATCTCTTGTTTAACATTAACACCTAATTTTTTTAATTTATTTACAGTATTATCTGTACTTCCAGTATCAAGAACAAATATTTGATCAGCTTCCTTCATAGAATCATACCATCTATCAACAAATTTTTCTTCATTTTTGCATATAGCATATACACATACTTTATACATAAAGCCTCTATTAATTTAATCTTTTAATAGTTAAAGATGCATTTACACCTGTACCTAAAGTAATACCAACAGCAAGCAATGCCGACATAGCTAAATCAATATTAGCACCACTAGCTAAATTTACGATTGTACTACCACTATAAAGTGAATTAGTACCAACTGATAAAGCACGAGATATAACTGTACTTGGAATATTAGTACCATTATTTCTAACAGCAACAGTAACAGTAGTTGCAACAGCAGCAGACATATTAATAAAATAATTTATCTCATATATACCACTTTGTGACGTAGTAATAGTATTTGCAGTAGTATAAGTAGTATTAGAATTAGGCATAGTATTTGCAAGTGGTACTTGTGATGGAGTTGCAATTGATAAACTTATAGTTTGTTCAGTATTATTATATTTACCTCCATAAGCTTTTAACCCATCAGATTCAGGCCCAGTAGGACCAGTAGCTCCGGTTGCCCCAGTAGGACCAGTAATACCCTGAATTCCGGTAGGCCCAGTAGGGCCTTGAGGAATAACAAAGTTTAATAAATAATTTGAATTCACATTATCACCTCAATTTTTTAATTTTCAACAGGTGTAATTGTAACAGATGCTTGTGAACCAGGAGCACCTGTTGTGACAGTTCCAATTGTTAATGTAGGTGCAGGACCAGTAGCCCCAGTGGCCCCAGTGGCCCCAGTGGCCCCAGTGGCTCCAGTAGCTCCAATTTCTCCTTGTGGTCCTGTTGCACCAGCAGGAATAACAAAATCTAATATATATCCAGTAGGATTTTCACTCATCTATAATCAACCTTTCTTTATTATTAATTTAAACTTGTGTAATAGTTACACTTGCATCTGATCCAGGGGTACCAGTAGTAACACTTCCTATTGAAAAAGTAGGAGTATCACCATCTTCACCTCTAGGCCCAGTAGGACCAGTAGCTCCAGTAGGACCAGTAGCTCCAGTAGGACCAGTAGCCCCAGTAGGACCAGTAGCTCCAGTAGGACCAGTCACTCCGATAGGACCAGTAGCTCCAGTAGGACCAGTTGCCCCAGTAGGACCAGTAGCTCCACCAGAAGGTCCAGTTGGACCAGTAGGTCCCACAGGACCAATTATTGCCACACATTGTCTTTTACATTTTTTAGCTCTTCTAATTGTTTCCATCGCACTTTCATATATAGAATTATTTTCAGAATTATCCATATTTCATCTCCTTTCAATATTATTTTATGTACATAATAAAATTAAGAATAATTATTAATACCAAATATTTTTAATTAATAAATAATTTGAAATATTATCCAAAAGATTATTTTTACATGATATAATATAATTAATTATAAATAAGGAGGATATTATGTTAGAAGAAAAATATACATTAAATAATGGTATAGAAATACCAAAATTAGGATTAGGAACTTGGCTAATTAATGGAGAAAAAGCCAAAGAAGTAGTTAAAAATGCATTAAAATTAGGATACAGGCATATAGATACAGCCGAAGCTTATGGAAATGAAGGAGAAGTAGGACTTGGTATTAAAGAATCAGGAATACCAAGAGAAGAAATATTTTTAACAACAAAATTAGTAGCTGAAGCTAAAGATTATGAAACAGCTAAAAAATATATTGAAGAATCATTAAATGAATTAGATTGTGATTATATTGATTTAATGATAATTCATTCGCCACAGCCTTGGGCATATGTAAATCAATCAGATAATAGGTATGAATTAGGTAACTTAGAAGCTTGGAAAGCTTTAGAAGAATACTATAAACTAGGTAAAATAAAAGCAATAGGAGTTTCCAATTTTCAAATAAATGATTTAAAAAATATCATAGAAAATACAGAAATAAAACCAGCAGTAAATCAAATACTATGTCATATATCTAATACACCATTAGAATTAATAAATTATTGTAAAGATAATAATATTTTAGTTGAAAGTTATTCACCAATTGCTCATGGAGAAATACTTAATAATGAACAAATAAAATCATTAGCTAATAAATACAATGTTTCAGTAGCGCAACTATGTATAAAATATACCATTCAATTAGGTACAGTATCACTTCCTAAAGCATCTACAAAAGAACATATAGAAGAAAATAGCAAACTAGATTTTACAATATCAGATGAAGATATGGAAGTACTTAAAAATATTGAACATATTAAAGATTATGGTAAATCTAGCATCTTCCCAGTATATGGAGGAAAAATATAAAAAATTATCTAAAGGAGAATTTAATGAATAAAGATTTTCAACAAATGAATGAACAAGAATTATTTGAAACACTAGAAACTAGTAAACAAGGATTAGATAAAAAAGAAATTGACAAAAGAATTCAAAAATTTGGATTAAATGAACTACCAAAAAAAAGAAGAGATAGTATAGTAAAAATATTTTTTATGCAGTTTTACAATGCAATTACTATTATTATGATTATTGCAACAATTTTATCAGTATTTATAAAAGAGTATACTGATGCTATTGCAATTGTCTTTATTATATTAGTAGATGCTATTATGGGAACTATTCAAGAATGGAAAGCTAACAAGAGTGCCGAAGCATTAGCTAATATGATAAAAGTTAGAGTTGATGTTATTAGAGATGGACGTGAAAAACAAGTAGACTCTAGTAATCTTGTTCCTGGAGATATTGTTTTATTGAGTTCAGGATGTAAAGTAACAGCAGATGCTAGAATTATTTCATCAAGTAATTTATGTATTAATGAATCAATACTCACAGGTGAATCAATAGAAAGTATAAAAAATGATATAATAAGTAACGAAGTAAAAACAATAAGTGATAGCAAAAATATGGTATATGCTGGTACATCTGTAATAACAGGTAGAGGTATTTGTGTTGTAACCAAAACTGGAACTAATACAGAAATTGGTAGAATAGCAGAAAAAGTTAACGAGGCAAAGGATACCCAATCACCATTAACCATCAGAATGAAAAAATTTACTAAACAAATTAGTGCTTTAATTGTTATTGTATCCCTCTTATTAGTTATTTTATTATCAATAAAAGGATACAAAATTGATGAAGTATTTATGTCTGTTGTATCTCTAGCAGTATCAGCAATGCCAGAAGGTTTACCATTAGCTCTTACTCTAGCATTAACTATTGGATCATCAAGAATGAGTAAAAAAAATGTTGTGGTAAAAAAATTAAATTCCGTTGAATCTTTGGGAAGTTGTACAATTATTGCTAGTGATAAAACAGGCACATTAACTGTTAATGAACAAACAGCGTCACGAATAGTATTACCAAATGGAATTATATATAAAATAAGTGGTACTGGATATTATGATGACGGAAATATAATTGGTAACAAAGAATATACAGATAGAGTAAAAGAAATAGCATTAATGGGATTAATAAATAATGAAGCAGGTATTGAATGTGTTGATAATATTTGGACAAGCTATGGTGATAGTATTGATATAGCGTTTTTAACATTAGCGCGAAAAGCAAAAGTTAACAATAAAACAAATAGAATAATAGGTAAAATACCATATGAATCAGAAAATAAATTTTCAGCAGTATTTTATGAAGATATTGATACTACTATGGTTACAACTAAAGGAGCAGTAGATACTATTCTAGAGTTCTGTGACTATATGTATGATGGTAATAAAATAGTTAAAATTGATTCAGATATTATTTTAAAACAAAATGAAGAATTAGCTAGTTCTGGTTATCGAATAATAGCTTTAGCTACAAATGAAGTAAAAAAATTTAAGAATAAGGAATTTTATGACAAAAAAGATATTCCTAAATTAATCTTTTTAGGATTAGTAGCATTTATTGATCCAATTAGAGAAGAAGCAAAAGAAAGTATAAAAAAATGTAAAAGAGCAGGAATCAAAGTACTCATGATAACAGGAGATCATCCACTTACTGCTTATTCAATTGCTAAAGAATTAAAAATTGCAAATAATTATTCAGAAGTAGCAAATGGTGATTTAATTACCGAAGAATTACAAAAAGGACAAAAATCTTTCGATAAGTTTATTAAAACAAAAAGCATTTATACAAGAGTTACACCATTACAAAAATTGGAAATAGTAGAATCATTAAAACGTAACGGAGAATTCGTAGCCGTAACTGGAGATGGAGTAAATGATTCACCGGCTATAAAAAGTGCCAATATTGGGGTGGCCATGGGTGGTGGTTCTGATGTTGCTAAAGAAACAAGTAATATGATAATAATTGATAATAACTTTCAGAGTATTGTCTCTGGCATTGAAGAAGGTAGAAATGCCTACGCAAACATTAGAAAAGTTATTTATATGCTGCTATCATGTGGATTAGCTGAAGTTTTATTTTTCATATTATCAATATTTACCAATATGCCAATGCCTTTAATTGCCGTTCAATTATTATGGCTAAATTTAGTAACAGATGGTCTACAAGATTTAGCATTATCTTTTGAAAAAAAAGAAGATGACATTATGGATGACAAACCCAGAAACCCTAAAGAATCAATATTTGATAAATTACTAACAAGTGAAATCTTAATATCAGGATTATTTATGGGAATAATTGTTTATATAGTATGGTTTATATTAATAAGAAAATTAAATATGAATATAACAATTGCAAGAGGTTATATAATGGCACTTATGATCTTTATTCAAAATATCCATGTTTTTAATTGCCGTTCAGAAAAAAAATCAATATTTAAAATTAATCCATTTAATAATTTATTTATTTTAATAGCAGTATTTGGTTCAATAGGATTACAATTATTAATAATGAATGTTCCATTTTTAAGCCATATCTTAAAAGTAGAACGAATAAGTATTTCTCATATGATATTATTATTTATTTTTTCATTACCAATATTATTATTAATGGAAATCTATAAATATATAAAAAGTAAAAAACTGATATGAATCCAAAAAAAGAAACATTAAAAAAGAAAATTTGATATAATAGAATAAGTAAAATAGTAGTATTGAGAGGTGCTTATGAAAAAAAATAAAAAGATAGTAATTGATAAAAAAATAACAAATTATGTAGAATCATTTTTTGAAGAATTACATTATTCAAAAGAAATAGAAAGTGCTAAAGAAAACATAATTATAAAAATAAATGAAGAATATTTAAAAGAAAGCAAAAAAGATAAAAAAGAAGCTTTTAAAAACATTGTAAACAAATATAATAGTTTAGAATCAATGTTAGAATTAGTTAAAATTGATACTAAAAAAATTGATAAATGGTATAACTTAGAAATAAGTAATACTTTTGAAGAATTCAAAAAAGAATTTAAAAAGGAAAGAAAACATATATATTTAACTACTATATTAGGAATAATATCTTTTGTATATTTATTAAAATCAATACTATATTATCATACTAATTTTGTAATTTTATTCAGTATATCTTTAGTACTATTATTAATAGATATAATTATTATAAGAAAACACAAAAAAGTAAAAAAAGATATTTTCTCTGTAGATTGCTATAATTCATTAGAAAAAAGATTTGATAAATATTCAAAAAGAAGTATTAACTGGTTATTAATATTATTTCTAGAAGTATTTATGCTAATACTTAACTTTATATCATTAAAAGTAAACTCTAAACCAGATGAAATAATAGAATCATTCAATAGTTCATTATTCTTATTAGAAATCGCATCATTTTTCTTTATAAAAAACACCTTAATAATAAGATGGTTAAATAAAAAAATAGATTTTGAAAATGAAAAAAAATATCAGAAACTATTTAAATCAACAATAATTATTTCATCAATTTATTGGATACTAAGCATTATCTTATTTTATGTCTTTGAAAAATACTTTGTACTTAATATAACTGCATTCATTGGTATATTATTTATGATAATTATTATAATAAATAATTATACAAAAATAAAAAATATAACATACCATAAAAAGAAAATAAATAAATTAATAACTGCTGTAGTAGTATTAATATTATTAGTATATGGAGGATATAAATTTTTATCAAGAGATATATGGTTAACACAACCATATATAAATAGTATTCCATATATATATGAAGGTAATGATAATATAACATATAATGATAAAAATGGAATATATACTATAGTATCTAATGAAGATGATTTTAAAATATTACAACTAACTGATATCCATCTAGGAGGAAGTGCACTTTCATATAGTAAAGATTTAAAAGCATTAAAAGCAGTATATAAACTAATAGATTATACTAAACCTGATTTAGTAGTAGTAACAGGAGATATGTCATTTCCAATGAGATTATTTTCATTCTCATTTAACAATACTGCTCCTGTAGAACAATTTGCAGCATTCATGCGAAATACAGGAGTACCTTGGGCATTTACCTATGGAAACCATGATACTGAAAGTATGTCTATAGCAACTAACCAAGACTTAAATAAACTATATAAGAAATTATCATATAAAACAAGTAAAAATTTATTATACCCATATGTTCAACCAAAAGTAGATGGAAAACAAATATGGGGGAGAAATAACCAATTAATAGAAATTAGAAATAGTGACGGTACATTAAATCAAGCAGTATTTTTAATAGATTCTAATGCTTATACAGGAGAAGGATTAAATAAATACGATTATATTCATGATGATCAAGTAGCATGGTATAAAAATGAAATAGAAAGATTAAACAAAGAAGAAGGAAAAACAATTTCATCATTAGGATTCTTTCATATCCCATTACAACAATATAAAATAGCTTATGAATTATATGAAGAAGGTAGTGATGAAGTTAAATACTATTTTGGTTCAAATGATGAAAAAATGATTGATAAAATATGTGCAAGCGAATATCCTAGTAAATTATTTGATACTGCTGTAGAACTAAAAAGTACTAAAGGTTTCTTCTGTGGACATGATCACTATAATAATATGTCACTAGAATATCAAGGCATAAGACTTACATATGGTATGAGTATAGATTATTTAGTAATGCCAGGTATAGCAAGAGATACAAAACAAAGAGGAGCTACTCTAATAACTTCTCATAAAGATAGTAGTATAGATATAGAGCAAATACCACTTACATCAATAGAAAAATATTATAAATAAACAGTTCGCAATATAAATAAGATTGCGATGAGTGAAGTTAGAAAAATTTAACTTCTTTTTTAAATAATATTACAAACAAAAAGATTTAGAAAATTTGTGGTATAATTGATATAGGTTGGTGATACTATGAAAAAAGACTTTAATTATTATGAATTATCAAATATGTCTAAAGAAGAAATTTTTTCAACTTTTAAAACAAATGAAAATGGTTTAACTAGTGAAGAAGTTAAAAATAGATTAGATTTATATGGAGAAAATATCCCAACAGATAACAAGAAAAAAGGAGCTTTATATTTCATTATAGATAGTTTAAAAGATAAATTTATAATAATATTAATAATTCTTGCTATTATCAATTATTTTACTGGAGACAGGATAGGTTCATTAATTATTTTAGTTATTGCAATAATCAGTGCTTTAATTAGTTTCTTTCAAAATTATTCTACGTATAGATTTAATTTAAAACTAAAAGAAAAGATTAGTATATTCACAGATGTTATTCGCAATAATAAACAAAAAGAAGTTAAACAAGAAAAAGTAGTACTAGGTGATATTATCACTTTAAGTGCTGGTTCAGTAGTCCCAGCGGATTTATATTTATTTCAAAGTAAAGACTTATTCATTAATCAAGCTTCCTTTACTGGTGAAAGTATAGCTGTTGAAAAGATAGCTAACAAGAAAGCTAAAATAAATGATGAAGAAACAAGCATTAAGAATATTTGTTTAATGGGAACTAATGTTATTAGTGGAAATGGTCAAGGCATTGTTATGAAAACTGGGCTAGATACATTTATGGGAAGAGTTAATAAAAAATTATCTACTGTTAGAGAAGAAACAACATTTGAACAAGGAATAAATCATATCAGTTCAATGTTAATTAGATATATGGTTGTTATCTCAGTATTTGTGTTTATAATATATGGATTCATTAGAGGTAATTATCAAGAAGCTTTATTATTCTCTTTATCGGTCGCTGTCGGAATTACTCCGAGTATGTTACCAATGATAGTTAATGTTAATCTAACAAGAGGAAGCAAATTACTAGCTAAGAAAAAAACATTAGTTAAGAATATTAAGTCAATTCAAAACTTAGGCTCTATGAATATACTATGTACGGATAAAACAGGAACATTAACAAAGAATAGTATTATTCTTCAAAAGTATATTAATTTAAAGGAAGAAGATGATGACTATGTACTTAAATGTGCTTATGTTAATAGTAAGTTGAGTACTGGTTTTAAAAATATAGTTGATAAAGCAATAAACACTTATGGAAAAGAACATCATATTGATATATCTAATTATAGTAAAGTAGATGAAATTCCCTTTGATTATACAAGAAAGAGATCTTCTATTGTTGTTCAAAATGAAAAAGAATATTCAGAAATTGCTAAAGGTGCTTTAGAAGAAATATTAAAAGTCTGTGATATGGCTTTAATAGATAAAAAAGAAGTCCCTATTTCTGAAAAAATATCTAAGCAAACTGAAGAAAAAGCAATTGAATTAGCTAAAAAAGGAATGCAAGTAATTGCTTTAGCTGTAAAACATGAATATGAAGGTATAGAAAACTTTAATAAAGAAGATGAAAAAGATTTTACTTTAATTGGTCTAATAGCTTTCTTAGATCCTCCTAAATTAGATGCTGCTAAGACAATTAAAAAATTAAAAGACATAGGAGTTACTACTAAAATACTTACAGGTGATAATAAATATGCTACTGAAGCAATCTGCTCAGCAGTAGGAATTGATAGTAAAATAATGCTCGGTATTGAAATAGAAAAAATGGATGATGATAAGTTATCAGAAACATTGGATACAGTAGATGTTTTTGCTAGAATGAATCCATTGCAAAAAGAGAGAATAGTTTCTCTACTTAGAAAAAAAGGCTATTGTGTTGGATATATGGGAGATGGTGTTAATGATGCACCTGCTCTTCATTCTGCAGATGTTGCAATAAGTGTAGATGAAGCAACAGATATTGCTAAAGAATCAAGTGATATTATTCTTTTAGAACAGAATCTAGAAGTTGTATATGATGGAGTTATTGAAGGTAGAAAAATCTATGGAAACATTATTAAGTATATGAAATTAGCCCTAAGCCAAGACTTTGGAGATGTATTCAGTATTATGCTTTCTAGTATTTATCTTCCTTTTTTACCTCTTCTACCAATTCAAATGCTTATCCAAGATTTTATTGTTGAAATATCCCAAATTGGAATTCCTTATGATAATGTTGATGAAGAATTCTTACAATCGCCAAAAAAATGGGATACTAAAGACTTAAGTAAATTCATGAGAATATTTGGTATTATAAGTTCAATCACTGATATATGCGCATTCTTGATATTCTGGTATATATTTAAATATAATAACATAGAAAAACAAGCATTCTTCCAAACAGCTTGGTTTGTTGAATGTATAATATCAGAAACATTAATTATATATTATTTAAGAACAAATAAATTAAATTACTTTAAAACTAATCCAAGTAAGATATTAGTAGTTCTTTCAATAATTACAATTATATGTACAATATCTATTCCAATTATACTAAGTGGTCTTGAAGGATTCCAATTTGTAATATTACCACTTAATTATTACTTATATGTAATCTTACTGGTAATATTATATGCATTAATAGTCCAAATGGTAAAGCGAATCTATATCAAGAAAAACAATTCATGGTTATAATAAGTAAAAAAAACACTAACAAAATCATGATGTGAACCCCATTTCGGAGACATCAAATAAAAAACGAAAAATCAAGGGCGAACGAAGTGAGTTCATCTAGACCCTTGATTTTTATTATGTAATTATAATATTTCTTCAAACAAAGCTTGTCTTTGTTTGTTATCTTCTAATAAGATATTTATCATTTGAAGAACATCTTCTGCATATTCAACAATATTTGAATCAGGTTCTCCCATACCTGGACATAATCTATTGTATAATTCATAATCGTATCCACCATTATTTTTTAAATATTCAATTACTGCTTCTAATTTATATATTAATTCATCATTATTTATCATTTTTCTTATATCCTTTCTTTCTGTTAATTTTCTTTCCTTTAATTCTTGCTGTGTTATAAAATTCTATCCATTCTTCAACTAATTCTATGTAATTTTCTAAAGATGTGATATTATTGTTATACAAAGTTTCCTTTTTAAGGAGAGAGTGCCAACTCTCAATTGGTGAGTCATCTATCGGAGTACCTTAGATTCACAAATTGCTTTGTATTCATAAGATGTATACTGGAATCCTTGATCACTGTGAATGATAAGTCCAGATACATCTTTTCTTTTGTTTATTGCTTCATTTAAAGTATCCATAACTAATTTGTTATCGTTATGCTTTGATATTTTATAAGCAACAACTTTTCTATCATATAAATCTATTATTGTTGATAAATAAGCTCTAGAACCTTTAAATATAAGATATGTTACATCAGTATCCCATACTTTATTTGGTGCATCAGTGTTAAAATTTCTTTTTAATAAATTAGGTTTAACATTATCTTCAATTCTTTCATTTTTATTTTTCTTTTTTGATTTCCTTATATATTCGGGAACTAAATTATATTTTTTCATTATTCTTAAAACCTTCTTTCCATTCATTACAACCCCTTCATATTTGATTTTAATGCCTTCCACAATACGACGATAACCATATGTACCTTTAGAGTCATCAAATACTTCTTTAATTATTAAATAATCATAATAATCAGGATCATCCTTATTTCGATACTTATAATAAGTTTTAGGACTTATCTCTAATACGGCACACATATTATATAACTTATAATTATCTCTATATAGATTAATAAAAGTTACTTTCTCTCTCGTTGTGCCTTGAGGAAGGCCTGGTATTTTTTTAGTATCTCATATCTTTCTTTGTAATCTTCTTTTGTTAAATCTTTTTCTTTAGGTCTACCACGTTTACCTAATTTTAGATATTTTTCTGGATATTTAATTTTCTTACCCCAAGTTTGGATAGTATTTTGAGATATTCCAAATTCTTTACCTAAAGATACACTTGATTCACCATTTAAATATCTATCTAATATAATTTCTTTTATATCAGAATTATGTTTTTTGAATTTTTGTCCTTTTGAAGCCATAGAAAAACACCTCCTTTCGGAAGTGTATTCTATCACAAAACTAGTTTTTTATTAATGTCTACCCAGAGGGGTGCATTTCATCAAGTTAGTGTTTTAAATCTCTAAATGGCACGTATATCATAAGGGTTTAAAACTATTTGTATTACTTTTCCAACAGTATTATATTACCTATAATTAAGTTATTAGAACAGTTCGAAAACTTTTGAGATTGCGATGAGTGAAGTTAGAAAAATCTAACTTCTTTTTTTAATAAGATTGCGATAAATTTAATTCTTATTTGGGAGGGGATTTGTTATGAATGAGAATACAATAAAAATTATTGAATCAGAAATGAGTAAATACTTAAATAACTACCAGATGATTAAACTTAATAATATACTTTATAAGCAAATTGATAATTCTGATTTAGATAGAATATCTAATGATGATTTATATAATAAGTTTATAAGTACAAAAAAATTAGAAGGTGTATCTGAATTAACTATAAAGAATTATAGAATACATTTAAATAAGTTCTTTAATTATGTTAATAAAGATTTAAGAACAATTAGTACTGATGATATAAGAGATTATTTGTCATATTATCAAAGTAATACTAATTGTTGTAATTTAACTTTGGATGGAGTACGAAGATTCTTATCTAGTTTCTTTTCATTCTTAGAATTAGAAGATTATATAATTAAGAATCCCGTTAGAAGGATTCATAAAATTAGGATTGAAAATATAATAAAAGAAACATATTCAGATGAACTGTTGGAACAATTAAGAAACAATTGTAATAATATTAGAAATCTAGCAATTATAGATTTACTTGCTTCATCAGGTATGAGAATAGGAGAATTAGTTAAACTAAACATAGATGATATTAATTTTGAAACTAATTCTTGCTTAGTATATGGTAAAGGAAGAAAAATGAGAGAAGTATATTTTGATGCAAAAGCTAAATTACATTTAAAAGAATATCTTAGTTCAAGAAAAGATAATAATGAAGCTTTATTTGTTACTAAAGATAGACCTTATAATAGATTAGGTATTAGAGGAATAGAATTAATGTTACAAAAATTAGGTGATTCTATTGGAGAAGTTAAAGTGCATCCACATAAATTTAGAAGAACATTAGCAACTAAAGCAATAGATAAAGGAATGCCAATAGAACAAGTTCAAAGATTATTAGGTCATACTAAAATAGATACAACTCTTCATTATGAAATGGTTAATCAAAATAATGTTAGAATTTCTCATAGAAAATATATTTGTTAAGTGCAAATTCAAAGTGCAAAAAGAGAATTTCAAAGTGCAAAATTTGCACTTTATCCTTTATTAATATAGTAAAATATGCTATAATATATATAGTTGGAGGAGATATCATGAGTAATGAAAAATGGAATTTAGAATTATCGGAATACATTAAACAAGGAGAACCAGAAAAAAAAGAAAAAGCTAAAACTTGGGAAACTGCTATTGGTCTTCAGGATGTAGATGGTTTAAAGCCTTCGGAATATTTATTAGATACAGCTAAAGAACATATTGAAGGTAATATTAATATTGATGAAGCTAAGAAAAGAATTGATAATTATTATGAACAATCATCTGAAAGAAAAAGTGAAGAAAATACTGAAGAAGCGGATAAGGTTTCTGTACGTATTACAGAAATACTAAGTGAAAAAGCTTTTAATTTTTCACCAACAGAAATGTTAAATATTCATAAAAGACTATTTACAGGAATATATAAAGAAGCAGGTAAATACAGAGATTATAATTTTACTAAAAAAGAATGGATATTAAATGACGATACTGTTACATATTCATCATATGAAACTCTAAAAGAAACCATAGAATATGATTTTGATCAAGAAAGAAACTTTTCATATAAAGATTTAAGTTTAGATGAATCAATTAGTCATTTAAGTAGATTTATATCAAATATATGGCAAGTACATCCTTTCTGTGAAGGTAATACAAGAACAACTGCTGTTTTCTTAATTAAATATTTAAGAACATTTGGCTTTGATGTTAAGGATGAAGTGTTTGCAGATAATTCATGGTATTTCAGAAATGCATTAGTTAGAGCTAATTATAAAAATTATGAAAAAAATGTATTTGAAGATATCTCATTTCTTGAAAAGTTTTTCTATAATTTATTAACTAATACTAAATATGAATTAAAGAATAGATATATGCATGTTGATTATAAAGATAACATTGAAGCAATAAGTTCTAATATTAATAGTTTATCTTTAGAAGAGCAAGCAATATTGAATATTATTAAGAATAATCCATCAGTAAAGCAAGAAGAAATTGCTACTTTAATTAATAAGTCATTAAGAACAATAAAAAACTATATGGCTGAAATGCAAGAAAAAGGATTAATAGAACGAAAAAATGGCAAAAGAGATGGAGAATGGATTATTAAAAATAATTAATTTAGATTGAAATTTTTTTCAATCTTTTTTTTAATAAAATTGCAATAAATATAAGAGAATGAAAAAATTATCTTTTTTTGTGATATAATGATAGATATGGTGAAGCAAATGAAAGCAGAGAAAAATATATTAATTGCATTTATTTTAAATATATCATTTTCCATATTTGAATTTATAGGTGGATTATTTACTAATTCAATATCAATTTTATCTGATTCAGTTCATGATTTAGGTGATGCTATTTCAATCGGTATATCATACTTTATGGAAAAGAAAAGCAAAAAATATGCTGATAATAAATATACATATGGATATATTAGATATTCTGTATTAGGAGGAATAATTACAACTACAATATTATTAGTAGGGTCTATTTTAGTAATAATAGGAGCTATAAAAAGAATTATAAATCCAGCCCCAGTTAATTATAGTGGTATGATAATACTAGCTATAATAGGAGTTATATTAAACTTTATAGCAGCTTATGTTACAAGAGAAGGAAATTCAATTAATCAAAAAGCAGTTAACTTACATATGCTTGAAGATGTATTAGGGTGGATAGTTGTATTAATTGGTGCTATTGTAATGAATTTCACTGATATTAGAATTATAGATCCTATTATGAGTATTGGAGTTGCAATATTTATATTAATTAATTCTCTAAAAAATTTAAAAAAAGTATTAGACTTATTCTTAGAAAAAACTCCAGATGATATAGATATAGAAGAATTGAAAGAACATTTATTAAAAATAAATGGAGTTGATGATATTCATCATATTCATGTATGGAGTATAGATGGATATAATAATTATGCTACTATGCATATAGTATCTAAATCTAAAGATATAAATAAAATCAAAAAAGAAATTAGAGAAGAATTAGAAGAACATAATATATGTCATACAATATTAGAAACAGAAGATGAAGTATGTGATGATAAAGAATGCAATGTCCATTTAAATAAAATAGAACAACATCACCATCATCATTAATTGATTGGAATATTTTGACATTCTGTTAGTAATCTGGCTAAAAGACAAAATGAATAGCAGTTAAATTCTGCTATTTTCTGTAGTATAATAAATATATATTGACTCTCCTCGAGATATTGTATAAATAATTTAGGAAGCGATATTATGTTAAGAATAGGATATTTTTCTAAATTATCTAAAGTGACTATTAAATAGAAAGAGAGTGAAATAATGGCTTTTGATTACAAAAAAGAATATAAAGAATTTCATATGCCTAAGAATAAACCAAGTATAGTAGAGATACCTAAAATGAATTATATTGCAGTAAGAGGAAGTGGTAATCCAAATGATGAAAATGTAGATTATCAAAATACCATCGGATTATTATATAGCATCGCTTATACAATTAAAATGAGTTATAAAGAAAACCATAAAATAGATAGATTTTTCTAGAGTTGAAATTTTTACCTATGATGAGGGATTATGTGTCCAAGGCATGCATAATGGTTCTTATGATAATGAAACTGCAACAGTTGAACTAATGCATAAATATATGAATGAAAATCGATATCAGTTAGATATAACTGGTAAAAGATTTCACCATGAAATATATTTAAGTAATCCAAGAAAATGTGATGTTAGTAAATTCAAGACTATTATTAGACATTCAATAAAAAAAATTAAAAATAATTAAATAATTTTTACTAAAATTATAAAAAAACATGTTATAATTAAATTGGAGGATGATGCTATGAAAAGAAAAATTTTATTTGTAATGCTATTTTTAATAAGTATATTTATTTTATCTGGGTGTGGAAAAGAAGAAAGAACAATTAACTATTTAATGGATGAATATGTAAAAGCATATACTAAGGCTGATTTAAAAGCTGAGAAAAATATTTTTCCAGAATTTTATCTAAAAGCAAACGAAAAATATGTTAATCAAGAAGCATTAACTAAAGAAACTGAAAATGCCAAAGAAAAATATGGCGATGATTTTAATATTACTTATAAGGTAGATAAAGAAACAAAAATGTCAGATGAAGACTTAATAGCACTAAATGAAAAAATGAAAAAAAATATTGAAAGTGCTATTGATGCTACTGAATGTTATACTTATGAAGGAAGTATTGAATTTAAAGGATCTAAAAAATCAACTTCAGCTACCTTATACAATATTGCTAGATGTAACTATGATGGCACTTGGTATTTAATTAGAAAATAGATATATATTGATTATAAATAAGATATTGAAAAATTAAAATGTTTTTCAATCTTTTTTAATAATGATATGAACCAAAATTATTTGTAATATATAAATAAGAAACAAAGATTAAATATTGAAATAATTTAGAAAGCATGTGGTGCAATAAATTAAGAATATTATATTAGAGGAGTGTGTTTATGAAAAAGAAAATATTATTAGGATTATTAGTTTTATTAGGATTATTTATTATTACTGGTTGTGCTGGTGATAATGGAGAATTATCAAATGATGGAAGAAAAAAAATTAGTTTTTATAATTTAAATTATTTAGAGCCAAAAGGATATTCTAGTGATTCAAAATTTGGAAGTGATGAGAATAAGACAAAAAATTATGTATATGGTGAATATGATGGAAGTATTAATTTAAATTATCAGAAAGGAAAAGATTATTCTGAAATGGAAAATTTATACTACAATGAACATACTGAAAAAGAAATAAATGGAACAACTTGGAGAGTTATGGATAATAACGATGCAGGTATTCAATCAAAATTTTATTATACAGTATATAATGGAGATCTTTATATAATTGAATTAAATGGAATTGATAAATATCAAACAGAAATGGATGACTTTATAAAAAATGTATCATTTAAATAGTTTTCAAAGTTTTTAACAAATTTCTAATTGGATATATTAAGATTTTCAAGCAGATATAATAATCTGCTTTTTATGTGGTAAAATATAATATAAATTAAAATTCAAGCAATACTTCGTGTTAAAACATATAAAAAAATATTATGATTAGTATGCGAAAGGAGAAAAAATATGAATCAAGAAAAAATTGGAAATTATATTTCTAAAAAGAGGAAAGAAAAAAAATTAACACAAGAACAATTAGCAGAAAAGTTAGGTGTCACCAATCGAGCTATTTCAAATTGGGAAAATGGTAAAAATATGCCAGATTTATCATTATTTAAACCTTTATGTGATGAATTAGATATTTCCATTAATGAATTAATGAGCGGTGAAGAAATTGATGATAAACAATATATAAATACTTTAGAAGAAAATATTGTAAATATGGTATCTAATTTAGAAAAAACTAAAAAGAAAAAATGGAAAATAATTATAGGGATAATTGTATTATTATTTCTAATCATTATTGTTGGAAGAATATTTTATATGAATTATGAAATTAATATGAAATATGATTCAAGAGTTATGACATGTGAATTTATTGATGGCAATATACAGTATTCTATAAAAGGTCAAAGTGTAATTAATTCATATCATACTTGCAGAAAGTTAAATGGTAAAAATGTTTGTTTCTTCAATAGTAAAGTATGGCTACAAAATAAAAGAAGAAGTAACTGGGAATATTCACAATCAATGGCACGATTATTAGAAGGTAAAGAAGTTCAGTTTGGTTCTTATGATATGATAGAAAATATAGACTCAAATGTTGAAGTATATTATACAGATAAATCCATAAAAGAAATAAAAAAAGCATCTAATAAAGAATTAAAAGAAATAATTAATAATTCATATTTAATGTGTAAATCAGACTAATCAAAGTATTATTAGTATAAGACGGATAGAAATCCGTTTTTATTTGTGTATATCAAAATAGAGTGTCAATGTTAAATGAAAATTTTAGCGATTTTGTTCTATTGATGTTAAAAAGTAATTAATCTATGATATAATTAATCATAGAAGGAGGAATGCTTATGAAAAAATATTTAGGAGGAATATTTGCTATTATTATATGCCTATTAGTTGTAACAGGATGTGGAAAAAGTAAAGTTGAGAAAAACTTTACAGAAATATATAATAATCTAGAAAGAGAATCAGAAGAATCATTTAATGAAACAGAGAATGACTCAACAGGAACAACTGAAACTGATGATATTAAATTATATTCAGATAATTCAAAAATAGTTTTTAAAACAGGACAAGGTATGATGGTATATTACTATTCAGGTGAAAAAATAACTAAATATGAAGTATATTTAGATTATAATGATGCAGCTACTGCTAAATTTGCTTTATCAGTACTTGATGATGAAGAAGGAATAAAAAAGAAATATACTAAAGGAAAATATTTAGTTATTGAATACGATGAAAGCGAATATGATACTTTAACACTAACTGAAGTTAAAACTATGTATTCATACTTAGAAGAAATTAAAAAAAATAATTAAAAAGGAGAAATATGAAAAAAAATATTAAGGGATTATATATATTAGTATTTGCTATAATGATGCTTATTCCTATATCAGTTTTTGCTGAAGAAAAAGCATATGAATACTTTGATTTTAAATTAAATATGGTTAATGGAGAAAAAATCAAAGATACCAATATAAAAATATATGCATCCATTGAAGATGATGAAGAAAATTTAATTGATAGAACTGATGAATTTAATATCGATGAAATAATGTGGAGTGTGTGTGATACAACAAATTGTACATCTTCAAGAGAAGTAGAAGATGATGCTGTTTTCGAAGAAGACAAAGACTATGTATTTATGATTAGAATCACTGCTAAGAATGGAGCAGATATAGATGTTTGGGGAACTGACAAAGCAATGTTTAATGGAACTCCAATTGAAAAGTTAGAAGGGGAATTTGGAAATACGGGTAGTGAATTAATGATTAAATCTAAAATAGTAGATGAAAAAGTCATTGAACAAGAAGATGATTTAATAGAAGAAAGCGAAGAACCAACTACTCTAAACACAACCGATACCAAAGAAGAAATAAAAACAACTGGTGAAGAAAAAACTTGTGCATTAGGATTATCCCTTTGTTGTACTACTTTCCTAGGTATATCACTATGCATTTGGATCTTAATCGCAATCTTAATAATTCTATTAATAATTATTATATGTATATTAAAAAATAAAAAAAATAATAATTAAAAAAGGAGAAACAATATGCTAAAAAAAATATCATTAAGTTTATTAATAATAACATTATTCACACTATCAGGATGTGGTAAATCTCAAAATATTGAGTCTAATACTATTCCAAGTAAAACATCTTTAAAAGATGTAGTAACAATTGGAAATGAACAATTTGAATTAAATAGTTCTGATAATCTATATGATATGCACTATAAAGAAAACTATGTAGATTTTCATACTGATAGAATAGGAAACACTAAAATAATGAACTATAATTCAAATGATGAATTTGTTTTTGAAGTTAGAATGATGTATGATGATAGTAGATCTGATTCAGAATTAAGAGCAATCATTGAAACACAAACAGGAGCTAAAGAACAATCAAAAGAAATAAATGGTATTAAATATATTTATTATGAATACACTTCTGATGACGGAGATCAAGTACACCATTATATGTATGTTCATAATGGAAAAGCTTACTCAATTGGATTCTTTTTAGGAGAAAACCCTGGAAATATAGAATCAGTTTTTATGAATAATGTTTCATTTGAATAATTATATGACTAGATAAAATTCTAGTCGTTTTTCATTGAATTATAACTAAATAAAATATATAATAAAACAAGAGGTGAAATAATGAAAAATATAGGATTAAAACGTGGCTATTTAGAAATAATGGATTATCGAGAAGACTACAAAGAAATATATGAAGAAGAAAAAGAAAACCTGTTAAAAATATATAATAATCTAATAAAGATAATAGATCATGTTGGAAGTACAAGTATAAAAAGTATTAAATCTAAACCAATTATAGACATATTAATACAAACAGACAATTTAGAAGAATTTATAAAATATACAGAATCTAATGTAGAAGGAGAAACTTATACAGTAAAAAAAGAACCAACCATAGGAGGAGATTATCTAATTCGTAAAGAAGAAGATGGAAAAGTAAAAGCATTTATTCACGTATATAAAACAGGTGATATGAATGGTATAACATCAATTATGTTTCGCGATTATATTAATAGTCATGAAGATGAAAAACAAAGATATGAACAACTAAAAATAGAATTATACAATAAATATAAAGATAACAGAAAAGAATATACATATGGAAAAGATAAATATATAAAAGATGTAATAAAAAAAGCCATACAAGAAAATAATACTAAAAAATAAAATCATAAATATTTAAATAAATTTATAATAATTAAAGCGAAATTTCCTTTTTACATGGTATAATATTATTGAATGATTAATAAAAGTTGAAAGTGAGTAAAAAATATGAATGAATATATAAATTTAGATAAAGATAATATTGATAAAGAACACATTTGTTGTGCGATTGGAGATCCTAAACATCAATTAGGAGTAGATAAAAAGAAAGAATGGATTAAAAATAAATTAAAAGATGGACATGTATTTAGAAAATTAAATGCAAGAGGCAAAATATTTATTGAATATGAACCAATTGAAACAGCCTGGGTTTCAATAAATGGAAAAAATTATATGTATATTTATTGCCTATGGGTAGCCGGTAGTTTTAAAGGAAAAGGAATTGGAAAAGAATTACTAGAATATGCCATTAATGATGCTAAAACCAAAAAAATGAGTGGAATATGTACCATTGTATCTAAAAAGAAAAAACCATTTATTGGTGATAAAAAATTTTTTGAACACTTTAATTTTGAAGTAGTAGATACAATCAATGATTATGAATTAATGGTATTAAAATTTGAAACATCCGAAATACCTAAATTCACTGATAGCGCAAAAAAAATGACAATAGATAGTAATGACTTTACAATATATTATTCTAATGAATGTCCATATGTAGAATATGAAGTAAAAGAATTATCTGAATATGCCAAAGAAAAAAATATAAAATTAAACTTTATTAAAATAGATTCATTAGATAAAGCTAAAAATGCCCCATGTATATTTAATAATTGGGCTAACTTTTATCAAGGAAAATTTATATCAAATACAATATTAAATGCTAATGCATTAGAAAAATTAATAAAATAGAAGGAGAAGAATATGTTTAATTTAAAAGGAAGAGTAGCAGTAATAAGTGGGTCTAGTAGTGGTTTAGGTAAACAAATGTCTTATGCTTTTGCTAAACAAGGAGCTAGTTTAGTATTACTAGCTAGAAGAATAGAAAAACTAGAAGAATTAAAAATAGAATTAGAAAAATTAGATGTAAAAGTTTTACCAATTAAATGCGATGTAACAAGTACAGAAGATATTAATAATGCAGCCTCATTAACAGAAAAAGAGTTTGGTAAAGTAGATATCTTAATTAATTGTGCTGGTGCTAGTAAAGATAAAGGAGTACTTGATATGTCAGACGAAGAATGGAATTTTACCATTGATACCGACTTAACGAGTGTCTTTAAAATGACAAGAGCATTTGCTAGTATTATGAAAAAAAATAACTATGGAAGAATTATTAATATCGCATCCATTTATGGTATGGTAGGTAACACTGAAATACCAACTATAGCATATCATTCATCCAAAGGCGGTGTTATTAATTATACAAGAGCAGCCGCTGCTGAACTTGCTAAATATAATATTACAGTTAACTGTATTTGTCCTGGATATTTCTATACAGAATTAACAACCGATGTATTAAATACAGAAAAATTTAGGGAATTTGCTAAAACCCATGTACCAATGCAAAGATATGGTAGTGAAGGAGAATTAAATGCAGGAGCACTCTTTCTAGCAAGTGACGAAGCAAGTTATGTAACCGGAGTAATACTTCCAATTGATGGCGGATATACATGCGTTTAAACAAATAGAAAAGGGGATAAAATGATATTTAATCAAGAATTAATATGCAGTCAAGATCACTATGCTTATCATATTACCGAAAAAGATAATATAGAAAGTATTATAAAATATGGATTACTTCCATCATTTGGAGATAGAAGTAAAATAGCAGGAGATAGATTTAAAGCAGTATTTTTCTTTGATAACATATACAATATAGAAAATTGGATGGAATTTCTATATAAAAATAAAGATAAAGATTCACTAGAAGTATTAAGATTTAATATCAAAAAATTAAAATATTTTATTCACAATAATGGAGAAGAATTTTATTTAAAAAATATAATACCAATTGAAAAAATAGATTACTTAAATCTATATAATGATAATTCAGATATAATATCATTTAGTAGCTTATATAAAGAAGATATTTATACACTAAAATATAAGTGGAATAAATTAAAAGAATATCACAAAAACTAAATAGATAATTGACTTTAATTAAAAAAATATATATAATCAAATATACAACGTACATAAAAAATGAAGTAGAAATGAGGAGATAGATGTATGTTTATAATAAAATTACATAAATCAGTTCTAATAACATATTTAGGAGCAATATTTGGAGTAATATCAATGTATTTTGCTTTCAGTAAAATGGCATTTGCCGAAGTATCATATTTAAGATATTCACTTATATTTTTGATATTAGCCGGTGTCTGTGACATGTTTGATGGAAAAGTAGCTCGTATGTGTAAAAGAACAAAAGAAGAAAAAGAATTTGGTATCCAAATAGATTCACTAGCTGACACAGTAAACTTTGTAGTATTACCAGTAGTTATCATGTTATCCCTTGGTATGTATTCCATAATAGATATAATAATTTACTGCATATTTATTCTATGTGGTATATCAAGATTAGGATTCTTTAATATCAATGCAACAAGTGATACACCAGTAAAATACTATAGTGGTCTACCTGTAACAACAACAGCAATAATCTATCCAGTATTAGGCTTTTTACACGGAACTATAGATGAAGGATTATTTCAAATAATATACATATCCGCAACACTTATAACAGCTTTTCTATTTGTATTTAAATTTAAAGTGCCAAAATTTAAAAGTTCTTGGTTCTATATAGTAGTACCAATACTTGCTTTAATATCTATTATATTATTATTGGTGATTAGATAATGTATTATGATCTAAATACAAAAAAATTAATTCAAGAAAAAGAATCTAAATCACTTAAATTTTTTTATAGCACAATACTAGGTAGAATAATATTAAAAATAGCTACTACTCATTTAATAGCCAATATATATGCAATTTATATGAATTCTAAATTATCTAAGCATAAAATAAAAAAATTTATTAAAAAAAATAATATTAATATGGATGATTATGAATTAGTAGAATATAAATCATTTAATGATTTCTTTATGAGAAATATTAAAGATAATAAAAGAACTATTGAAACTGGTTTAATTGCTGTATGTGATTCCAAATTAAGTGTCTATAAAATAAATAAAGATTCAAATTTTAAAATAAAAAACTCTATTTATACCATAGAAGAATTAATAGGAGAAAAAAATAACAAATATAAATATGCCCTAATTTTTAGATTATGTGTAGATGACTATCATCACTATGTATATCCTGATGATGGAAAAGTTTTATCTCAAAAATATATAAAAGGAAAACTTCATACAGTTCAACCAATAGCCCTAAAAAAATATAAAGTATTTACAGAAAATAGTCGATGTGTAACATTCTTAAATTGTAAAAATTTAGGTAATATTTGTTATATTGAAGTAGGAGCCATGATTATAGGCAAGATAGTTAATGAAAATAAAAAAACATTTAAAAAAGGAGAAGAAAAAGGCCATTTTGAATTTGGGGGTTCAACAGTTGTTCTATTATTAGAAAAAGAAATAGATATAAATAATATTATTTTGGATAATACTAATAATGATATAGAAACAATAGTAAAATTAGGTAACAATATAGGTAGGTGATAATTATGAAAAATAAAAAGAAATATGCATTAATGTTTTTATTTTTTATACTTATCATCTTTTTTACTTTTATAACTATTTTTGATAAAAATTCCTTATCAACAATTATTGATAATATTAAAAAAATAAATATAATATATATACTAATATGCTTATTAATTATCTTTTTATATTTTTTAATACAATCAATATATACAAAATCTATTTTAAAAGCCTTAAAAAAGAATATTACCATAAAAAAAGGATTATTTTATTCTTTAGTAGAATTCTATTTTAGTGGAATAACCCCATCTTCAACAGGAGGACAACCAGTACAATTATACTATATGACTAAAGATAAAATTCCAATGAGAAAAAGTTATATTACATTAATGTTAAGTACCATTTATTTTAAACTAATTATTTTAATATTAGGAATAATCACTTTAATATTTAAAAATGAATATATATTTAATCATTCAGTAGTTTATATAATCTTTTTTATTCTTGGTTTAATTGTAGATTCATTAGTAGTAGTAGGATGTCTATTATTATTATATAAGCAAAACTTTATCAAAGAAATATTAAATTTTATATTAAAAATATGTAATAAAACTAAATTTTTATCTAAAAAAACTAAAAATTTTGATGTAGCAGATACCTTAAAAAAATATAAAGACGAATTAAAATTTATAAATAGCAATAAAAAAATTGTAATAATTAATTTTATACTTACAATAATTCAAAGATTACTCCTATTTTCCATAGCATTCATAATATATAAATCACTAGGATTTAATAAATATAGTTACTTTGATTTATTAGCTATTCAAATAAGTGTTCAAGTAGCAATCGAAGCACTACCACTTCCTGGAGGAGCAGGATTATCCGAAAAAATGTTCCATGACATATTTATAACCGTATTTGGTATAACATTTGCCGACATTGGAATGCTACTTACCCGTACATTCTCATTCTATATACCATTACTTGTAAGCGGTATAATAATTGTAATTAATATGTTTATTAATAAAAATAAGGAAGAAGTATGAAAAAAAGAAAAATATCTTTATTTTTAAATATTTTAATAATAATATTTGAAATAATTGGATTAATTATAACTTATAAAAAAAATGGTAGAGTAGGAATAGAATATTATACAGAAGATAGTAATATTATAGCCCTATTAACATCATCAATATTTGTACTATTTTTATTAACTAATAAAAAAATACCCAAATTTCTAAAACAATTAAAATATATATCTACTATTTGTTTGTCAGTAACACTACTAGTTGTAATATTCATTCTTGCCCCAATGTATAATTTTAATTATAATTTCTTACTATTTAAAAATGAACTATTATATCATCATCTTCTATGTCCAATTCTAAGTATAATAACATTTATTTTCTTTGATGAAATAGAAACATATAATTTAAAAGAAAACATCTTTTCATTATCATTTACAATCATATATGCAATAGTATTAATAATATTAAATATAGTAAAAATAGTAGATGGACCATATCCATTTTTACAAATTTATAATCAATCAATTATTATGTCAATAGTATGGGCTATAACAATATTAGTAATAACATATATAATTGCCTTAATCCTTAGAAAATTACAATACAGAAATAATAAAAGAAGAAATAAGATAGAAAGAAGAACTTATGAACAAAAATATGAAGATGCAAAGATTTAATTAAATATGAAAGAATATGTAGTGATTATATAGGTTTGTCAGTAAAATATATAATTACACATATAAATTAAAACTATTATAGATTTTTCTATAATAGTTTTATTAATTTTTATATTTTTTTTCTAATAAACTTATTAAATAATACATAACAGCAGATACAATACATAATAATAGTATTCCTGTAATAACTAAATTAAGATTAAATATTTGTGAACCATACACAATTAAGTATCCAATTCCTGATTTAGAAACTAAAAACTCTCCCATAATTACCCCTATCAAAGACATACTAATATTAATTTTTAAAGTATTTAAAATAATATTAAAACTACCAGGTATAATTAATTTTTTATATATTTGAATTTTACTAGCTTTAAATGAATTCATTAATTTTATTTTATTATAATCAATACTTATAAAACCTTGATAAATATTTATAATAGTTATAATTAAAGAGATCAATAAAGACATAACAATAATAGATTTTATTCCTGAACCAAACCATATAATTATAATTGGGCCTAGTGCTACTTTCGGTAAACTATTTAAAATAGTTAAATATGGATCCATTATTTTAGCTAATGTATTATTCCACCAAAGTATACTAGCAATTATTATTCCCAAAATAGTAGCTAATGAAAAACTGATAATTACTTCATATATAGTTATCCACACATGCATAAGTAAATTATTACTTTTCCACAAATTAATAAAAGTATTTATTACTAATTTAGGAGAAGAAAAAATAAAAGTATCAATTAATTTTAAATCAGCAAGTAATTGCCATATAATAATAAATAGAATAATAATTAGTAATTGAAATAATTTTATAACTAATTTATTTTTTTTAATTCTTTTTAAATAATTAATATGTTCATAACTATACATAAGAATCAATATCCTTCCATATTAACTCATAATATTTAGAAAAATTCTTATCAGATCTATTATTAATAGGTGTTGATTTATTAACTAAATTAATATCATAAATATTCTTAATAGTAGCAGGTCTATTAGAAAGTACTATAACCCTATCACACATAGATATAGCCTCAGCTATATCATGTAAATATCATCGGATATCTTTAATCTTGACTGATAATCTAAAGCACTAAAAGGCTCATCCAAAAGCATTATATCAGGTTTAGTAGCTAGTGTTCTAATTAAAGCAACTCTTTGCCTCATACCACCAGATAAACTATCTGGATATTTATATATAAAATCAGAAAGACCATAAGTATCAATTAAATCCATAACATAATCCTTACTTTTATTATTAAGCTCATTTCTTATTTCTAATCCAAGTAAACAATTATCTAAAACATTTCTCCATTCAAACAAACAATCATTTTGTAGCATATAACCAATATTACTTTTTAAATAATTAATATTACCACTAGACTTATCCTCAAGACCACACAAAATAGATAGTATTGTAGATTTACCACATCCACTAGGACCAACAATACCTACAAATTCACCATCCTTAAGATTAAAAGAAAAGTTATCAATAGCTTCTATTTCCCCATCCAAACTATGATATATTTTTCTTAAATCTTTAATTTCTAAAACATTATTCATGATTATAAGTATTATCAACTAATAGTTTATATGGTGCATTTTTATCTAAAACCTTATTATATTTCATTATCTCTTGAATATGATTAAAACCTTCCTTAGAAATATAAGTAGTTTTAAACCAAGAATCAATTTTACGATAATTTTTAATAGTATTAACTAAATCATTATAAGAAGTATCAGGAAAATAATCTCCTATTAATTTAGCTAACTCTTCATCACTATGACTAAAAGTATAATCAAGCCCCTTTTGAATAGATTTACTAAATCCTTCAATAACATCCCCATTTTTTTCAATATAACTCTTTTTTGCATTAAAAGCAGTATAAGGAACAACCCCACCAATTTCTCCAATAGAAGCAACAATATATCCATAACCTTGTTTAACTAATTGTGAAGCAGTAGGTTCAAATAAAGCAACATAATCACCAGTACCACCAATAAAAGCACCTGACATTGAAGCAAAAGCAATAGATGTATCAATATTAACATCATTATCAGTAATACCAAATTCACCTAGAGTATAAGCAAGTGTCATAGCAGGCATACCACCTTTTCTACCACCAATAATATCCTTACCAATTAGATGAGATAAATCAAAATTTTCTTCCTTTTCCCTAGATACAAGAAAGCTACCATCTCTTTTAGTTAAACCAGCAAAATTTACTAAATAGTCCTTAGCTCCTTCATTATAGATATATATAGATTGTTCACTACCACAAAAACCAATTTGAACATCACCAGATAATACAGCAGCCGCAACATTATCTGCTCCAGATGTAAGAATAATTTCAACATCCAAACCTTCTTCTTCAAAATATCCTAAAGCGTCACTAACATACATTGGTGTATAAAAAATACTATGTGTAACTTCCGCAACCTTAACTTTCTTTAAAGATTTCTCCTCATTTTTACCATTAAATATTAAAGCAATACAAATTAAAACCAAAACCGCACAACCTAAAATAATAATTTTTTTCATATAATCCTCCTTATCACTTTATTATATTCATAAAAAAATTAATTGCTCCTAATTTTTGTCGAATAGATTTTGACGTAATAAAAAAAATATATAATAAAATTATAATGGGGATAAAAAGAGACTTAGTAAAACAATAATTGGCTTGGAGTTACAAAATTTAAAAACAAATATTAAGATTTAATGGGTAATACTAAGTCTCTATAGTTATAAAGTTAAAAAAAGTAAAAAGGATAAAAAAATATTTTATTATAAGAATAAATTTGTTATAATATTATTATCATAGTAAGAAGGAGAATTGAGATATGAATTGTAGTAAATGTGGATCTAACAATGATAATAATTTCAAATTTTGTGGAAATTGTGGTAATAAATTAGAAAATACCAATAAAATAGTTAATAATGTAATAATTAATGATAATAGTAATTTAAATGTAAATAAAAAAAAGAAAATACCAATTTTATCTTGGATTGCGTTTTATTTACTAATGGGAAAAATATTAGTAACTATCATATCTAGTATTATTACTTATAATATGTATAGTAATTATGAAAATATGTTGGATTATAATAGTCTATCTTACAGCAGTTTAAGTGGTTTAGCATTTTTAAGATTATTACCTCTTTTAACTGCATCTTTAATATTATCTATAGTAAGTAGAGTTAAAAATAAAGATACCATGTCACTAGTAATTATGATTATTGATATTATTTTAATGGCATTAATAATTGTTGCTGCAATTATAGTAATAATCATAGTTGGAAGCGCAATAATAGCTTGCGGAGATATGGTCGGACAAATGCATTAAAATGATACTTTTTATAATTATTAATTTTTTAGGAATCTTATTAACTTTTTTTAGTATATTTTTATTAAATAAAAAACATAAAATTTTATCATCAGAAAATATTATACTAAGTTTTATCTTATTTTTAATATTTTTCTTTGCATTTTCAAAAATAGGTTTTATATTAATAAATCTAAAAATTGATATGAAAGTTACAATATATTTTATAACATCTAACCATGCGTTTATAGGAGGATATATAGGTACATTAATATTTTTATCATTAGTATGTAAATTATTTAATTGCAAAAAAAATGATCTAATGATTTTATATTTACCTAATATGTTGCTATTATACTCTATATTAAAAATAGGTTGTTACATAAATGGATGTTGTAATGGTAAAATATTTATTCCAATACAAATAGTTGAAAGCATCTTAAATTTCATTGCATATATTTATACAATATATTTAATATTAAATAATAAAAATAAAATATACATTGTATCAAATAGTATATTATTATTTGGATTATTGCGGTTAATCTTATCAATTTTCAGAATATATTATTCATCATATACATTTATAATAGTTGAAATAATATGCTTATTTATTATAACATATAGTTTCATATATAAAAAAAAGAATAAAGTACATATTAATTATTTTCTTATTAGTAGTCGGAATCTATAGTGTCAAAGCAACTGATTATAATTCTGGAGATAAAGCTCAGGTACACGTAAATGATAATACTACGCGTGAATTCTATGTAGTAAAAGATAATGGAGATACAATAAATGTAATTTCTAATGGATATGTTCAATCTATAAATTGGAATTATGATGGGAATTGTCTTTTAAATAATTCCCTAATAAGTATTCCAGAAGAAAATGATTGGAATAATAGAATAGGAATAGTTAACTTTCCAGACATCAGCGATATTATTATTGATCAAGATATTCTGAATTCTATTGATAGCGAAAATCAAACATTATTTAATAATAGTAATCAAATTCTTTTACAAAATAATCAAGTAGATGATATTTATTCACAAGATGATAATGATAATGTAATGATGTATGTTTATCCACCAAGTAAGATTGATAATAATACGTGTTATGTATTTGTATACATTAAAAACTCAGATGGAACAAAATATCTAAAAAGAGTTGATCAAAATGACAATACTCAATATGGAACGAAACTATTAGCTGAGTTTAATAAACAATTTGTAGAACCAATACAAAGTAACGAACCACCATCACAAGAAAATTTAGAATATTTAAATAATTTTGTAGACCAACTTAAAAATTCAAAACTAATTAAAGCCTTAGAGACAAGTGGTACTGAAGTTAATTTTTTCACTGATGAAGTATCTTTAACAATAAATTATATAAAAGATAATCATACATATATTTATACATTATACTATGATAGTACAAATTATATATTGTCTGATGAAATAGGTAATAGTGAAAGTAATGATGATAATATTTTAAAAATTAAGTCCAACCATAATAGATAGTATTATCACCACATATTGTGAAATAAACGGCTATGATGAAGAATATTTCTATAAATGGTTATTTGAACAAAATGACTTAATCGTTACAAAAGATGGTATTAGCATTAACCTCAATGAAATAACAACTGATAATGGTCAAAAACAATATATTTATAATAATTTTGCTATCAATATAAAAGATGGAATTAAAACATATACACCTATGCCAAAGACGACAGAAGCCAATAATGAAAGCAATCCATCTAAAAACGATGAAAATGAATCTGCAAGTAACGAGAAAACTACCATGGAAGAAACTATAAATGTAGACAATACTTTAGTAAAATGTCAGTTGTATGTTTAATTATTAGTGGAATATTAATCTCTATTGGGTTAGATATGTATCTATATAATTTAAAAAAAATAAAAAATAATAATTAAATATTTTATACAAAAAGAAGCAAAAAATTGCTTTTTTTCTAGGTATTTTTAATTTTTTATTGTATAATATTATCTGGAAGGTGAGTTATGAAAATATTATCAGTAAATTGTGGTAGTTCATCATTAAAATTTCAAATGTATGAAATGCCTAA
>CACYFN010000020.1 GCA_902773675.1 uncultured Erysipelotrichaceae bacterium
TTTTAAAAAATATGGTTTTTGAAGTCTTTTGGCGTGGAATTCTTTTCCATATTAATTTTTTTCAGAAAAACTATTGACTTTTAATAGTTAGCCTTTCTTTTTGAATTGCTTTGTCTTTAACTGAATCTTTAAAAGCTTCAGCTGATTCATTCATATATTCAGCTAATGCTACTTCGATACAATAAGTAATAAAATCATTAATACTTATATTTCTTGATTCAGCTTCTGTTTTTAATAAATTAAATACATCATTTCTTAATCTAACAACATATCTATGCATTTTATCACCTCTTTAGTCTTCTAATTTGTATTTATTCATTTTAGATTTGAATTTATTTAATGCTTTACTTTCTTTAGGGTTAGTTATTTTATCCCATTCGAAATCTGAATATATTTGTTCAAGTAGGGCAACAATATAACAACTCTTAGAATAAATTCTATCTAGTAAAGAATTATTTCTATCAATTGTCTTAACTAGATTCATATTATTTAAACCTAGTGATACTAATTGACTAACTGCTTCTGAATAACTAATTTTCTTTAATTCAGAATATTCTTGAATTTGATCATCAATATCTAAAGCAACTGATATATGAGTTCTTCTTTTATTCATGAAATCACCTCCTTTCTATATCTCACGTATGGGACTATCTATCACACTAATTAGCTATTTTTAATAACTAATTATGTAAGAGCATAAGAGATTGATATCACCACAACAAAAAAAGCCTTATAAATAAGACTTTCTTGTGATATCAAACTTATTTTGCACTTGCAAAATTGGGGATTATACATGGATTCAAATAAATATGAATACCTTATATTTCAATAATTAATTATGGTTTATTATTGGACCGTAGATATTTATTCATAATTCTTACCTCCAAATTCTTGGGACAACAAAAAAAGAAGATGGAATTACATCTTCTTCGATATTTTTTTCTTATTATACTTATTTTACCATATTGAAATTCAAAATGGAAGTGCATTTACCTGGTGAATTTCAGGTGTTTTTCAGGTGTTTTTCAGGCCTTTTTCAGGTGATTTTCAGTCTTTTTTTTGTTCTTTTTTTGTGTTTCTTTCGTTCTTTTTTGTTCGCAAGACCTTATTTTATAAGGACTTGTACTTTTTTGTCGAAAACTGTTGTTTTTAGCTCCATATGAAATTTTTTAGTTTTATTTCATATAATACAATTTTAGCATGATGGTGGTGTACTTTTCAATTGTCCTTTTCCGTACTTTTTCCGTACCTTTTCCGTACCTTTTTAAACTATTTCACTACTATATCAAATTTAGCATTTTGTTGACTACATGTCCACTCAAACTTTTCACACCTTTTGTTTATTAAAATGCCACGATTTTTAATAAGGATTTGTCTATGCATATTTTTTCTACTTTACTATATTTTATCACTCTAAAATATGATTACAAGTGGTGAATTATATAGGTGGATGGAGGGGTGAATTTTTGAAGTTTTCTCTTATTTTATAATAGATTGAATCAAAATTTCATTTTTTTGGCAAAATTCGACTTAATAACCGAAATTATGACAAATTATGATATAATTATATATGTAGAAACAAATAGGAGGGTATTATGGAAAAATCAATACAAAATAAAATAGATCAAGTATGGAACGATTTTTTTGCAGGTGGTGTAGCTAATCCTTTAACCGTAATAGAACAAATAACATACTTATTATTTATAAAAGGTTTAGATGATGTTGAAACAAGTAATGAACAAACTGAACAAATCTTAGGAGTTAAATTTAATAGAATATTTGATGACGAACATCAAGATTGTAGATGGAGTAAATTCAAAAATATGTCAGCACCAGAAATGTATAAAGTTGTTTCTGAAAAAGTATTTCCATTTATTAAGAATTTACAACCAAGTAAAGATTCTTCATTTTCAAGATATATGGAAAGTGCAATATTTGCCGTTCCAACCCCTTTAGTTCTTGAAAAGGTAGTAACTAAAATAGATTCTATTCCTATGAAAGATAGAGATACTAAAGGTGATGTATATGAATATATGCTATCTAAATTATCTTCATCTGGAGATTTAGGACAGTTTAGAACACCAAGACATATTATTAAGATGATGATTGAAATTATTAATCCATCACCAAACGATATTATTTGTGATCCAGCTTGTGGATCTGGTGGATTTTTAGTTGAAACTGGTGAATTTCTAAGAGAAAATCATAAAGAAATATTTGAAAATGATACATTAAAACATCATTTCAATAATACAATGTTTTACGGATTTGATACAGATACAACAATGCTTAGATTAAGTGCAATGAATATGATGTTACATGGAATAGATAATCCTAATATTGATTATAAAGATTCAGTTTCTGAAGATAATACTGATTCTGAAAAATATTCAATTATTTTAGCAAATCCACCATTTAAGGGAACAATTGATACTGAAAGAACTTCACCATCTTTATTAAAGATTTGTAATACAAAGAAAACAGAATTATTATTCTTAACTTTATTTTTAAGAATACTAAAAACTGGTGGTAGATGTGCTTGTATAGTTCCTGATGGAGTTTTATTTGGAAGCAGTAATGCCCATAAATCAATAAGGAAAGAGTTAATCGAAAATAATAAATTAGAAGCAGTAATTTCTATGCCTAGTGGAGTGTTCCAACCATATGCTGGTGTATCAACTGCTGTATTAGTATTTACTAAAACAACAACTGGAGGAACTGAAAATGTTTGGTTCTATGATATGCAAGCTGACGGATATAGTTTAGATGCAAAAAGAACTAAAATAAATGATTCAGATATTCCTGATATTATTGAAAGATTTAAACATCTTGATAAAGAAAATGATAGGCAAAGAACTGATAAATCATTTATGGTATCTAAAGATGAAATTGTTAAAAATGGATATGATTTATCAATCAACAAATATAAAGAAATAATTCAAGAAAAAGTAGAATATCAATCTCCAAAAGAAATTTATAAAGAAATTATTGATATGGAAAATGAGTTCCAAGAAAAACTTAAAGAACTTGGAGAACTTTTATGATTAAGTTATTAGATGTTTGTAAGATTGGCGGAAAAGCAGTAAAAGATTTTGAGGGTGAAAAAAAATATATTGCTACTGGAGATATAATAGATAATCAAATAGTTTCTTTTGAAAAAGTTACATATAAGAATAAACCATCTAGAGCTAATATACTAATTGATATAAATGATGTAATCTTCGCAAAAATGCAAAATACTATAAAGGTATTAAAGGCAAATGAGAACAATATTACTAATATTTATTCAACAGGTTTTTATTCTTTAACTCCAGGACAAAATTTATCTAAAGATTATTTATATTATTTTTTAAATTCTAAATCTTTTAATTCACAAAAAGATAAGAATTGTAGTGGAGCTACACAAAAGGCGCTTAATAATGAAGGCCTTGAAAAAATTTTAATTAAAGATTTACCTTCAATGGAAGAACAATTAAAAATTGTAAAAAAATTAAGTTTACTAGATGAATTGGTAAATTACAAGAAAAATGAAATTAATAAATTAGAAGAATTAATCAAATCTCAGTTTGTTGAGATGTTTGGAAATATAAAAAATAATGATAAATCTTGGAATTGTTATGATTATATAGGAAATCATTGTATTCTTAATCCTAAAAAGAGTGAAATCAATGATCTGGCTAATATTGATGTTTCATTTGTACCAATGCAAAATGTTTCTGAAAAAGGTGAGATAGATTCTAGCAACATAAAAAAATTATTTGATGTAAAAAAAGGATTTACATATTTTAGAGAAAATGATGTTTTATTTGCAAAAATCACTCCATGTATGGAAAATGGGAAGGGAGCAGTGGCCAGAGGATTAAAAAATGATATTGGATTTGGTTCTACTGAATTTCATGTTATACGTCCAAATGATAATATAAATAGTGTTTGGCTTTATACTTATACAACTTTTGATAGTTTTAGAAAAGATGCAGAAAAGAAAATGACTGGAAGTGCAGGGCAAAAAAGAGTTCCAATAAGTTTTTTTGAAAATTATAAAATAGCAATTCCTCCAATTGAACTTCAAAATAAGTTTGAAGCAATAGTTGAACAAATCGATAAACAGAAATTTGAATTTGAAAAGCAATTAGAGAAATTAGAAGAATTACAAGCTTCATTAATGCAAGAGTACTTTGGTTAGTGCTCTTTTTTATTTGGTATAATATATAACCGTTCTAATGAAGGGGGATTGATAAAATGAAAAATGAGTTAATTAGAACAATAAGTAATGATATGAGTATATATCTAAATAATTATCAACAAGAAAAATTACATAATACATTAGAATATTGTTTGCATAATTATGATTTTATTGAAGTTAGTAAGGAGGAATCAGAATTAATTAATTATTCAGAATTATTTTTATCAGCGAAAAGTGTAGAAGGTTGTTCAGAGAGAACACTTAATTATTATCAAACTACAATTGATAATATGATAAGGAATATTGGAAAAAATATAAAAATAATAGATACTGATGACTTAAGAAATTATCTAACAAATTATCAAAAAATAAATAATTGTAGTAAGGTTACAATAGATAATGTTAGAAGAATACTATCAAGTTTTTTCTCATGGTTAGAGGATGAGGATTATATTGTAAAAAGTCCAATTAGAAGAATACATAAAATTAAAACATCTAAAATTGTAAGAGAGACGTATTCAGATGAAGTAATTGAAAAATTAAGAGATGGATGTGAAGAAATTAGAGATTTGGCATTAATTGATTTTTTGTCTTCGACTGGTGTAAGAGTTGGTGAATTAGTTAAATTAAATATAGATAATATAGATTTTGAAAATAGATCTTGTATAGTTTTTGGAAAAGGCAGTAAAGAAAGAGAGGTCTATTTTGATGCAAGAACTAAACTTCATTTGGAAAAATACTTGTCGCTAAGAAATGATGATAATCCTGCATTATTTGTGAGTTTGTTAAGTCCACATAATAGACTTGAGATAAGTGGCGTTGAAATTAGATTAAAAAAACTCGGAAATGATTTGGATATTAATAGAGTTCATCCACATAAATTTAGAAGGACTTTAGCTACAAAAGCAATTGATAAAGGTATGCCAATTGAGCAAGTTCAAAGATTATTGGGACATGCTAAAATAGATACTACATTAACATATGCAATGGTTAATCAAAACAATGTTAAAATATCTCATTCTAAATTTATATGCTAATTGTTTTCAAATCTCAGTTTGTTAATCACCTTATTTATGGAGGTGTACTATGTTAATAAAAGAAATAATTAATAAGTTTGATAAGTCAAATATCAAAGCAGGAGATGGATGTTCTTTTGGTAAATATCCATTATATACATGTAGTTCCATAGTTAATAAATATTTAGATACTTATTTGGTTGATGACGAAGCTTTAATTTTAAGTACAGGTGGGAATTTCTCTATTCATTATGTCAATGGTAAGTTTAATTATTCTACAGATTGTTATGTTTTTAATACAAATGAATTTAACTTAAAGTATATTTATTATTATCTTATTAGTAGATCAGAAGATATTAATAAAATGTTTAGAGGTGCAGGATTGAAGCATCTAAACAAAAACGAATTTTTACTATTAAATATTCAAGAAAAATCTAAAGAAGAACAGAATAAAATAGTTAGTTCTTTAGATTCAATTTCATCTTTAATTTCAATAAAAAAGGAAGAAATTGAAAAATGTGATAATTTAATAAAATCTCAGTTTGTTGAGATGTTTGGAGATGTAAAGAATAGCAAATATAAGAAAGATTATCTATCAAATCTTACTCTTAAAATAACTGATGGAAAACATGGTGGTTGTAAAAGTGAAAATAATTCTGGTTATTATTTTATAGGAGCAACTGAAATATATAATAACAAAATAAATTATGATGGTTGTAATCAAATAACAGAAGAAGATTTTAACAAAGATTATAAGAGATGCGATTTACAAAAGAATGACTTTGTGATAGTTAATACAGGTGCTACTATTGGGAAAAGTGCAATAGTTACAGATGATAGGTGTTATAAAACTTTACTACAAAAGAGTGTGGCTTTAATTAGAACCGATGAAAAGAATTTGTTACCATTGTATTTGAAATATTGTTATGATTCTGAACCTTCTTTATATAATGTTGGACAAGGATGTGCTAGAGTTAATTTATTACTTTCTCAGATAAGAAAGACGCTTATACCGGTACCACCGATTGAATTACAAAATAAGTTTTCAAATTTTGTAGAACAAATCGATAAACAGAAATTTATAATTGTATTAATTATTCAAAAAATGACGGAAATATGCTAAAATAATAGTATAGATATCTTTAATGGGAGTTGGAATTATGAAGTCAAATTTTGAATTTATATCGGATAATAGATTAAGTGATATTAAGGAAGCGTGTATTGAGGCAGAAAAGGGGTTAATAGTAACACCAGGTACTTGTGCTGTTTTAACAAGAAAGGCTTTAGAATTGGGTGTTAAATGGGTATATGGAGTTGATTCTGAATTAGAAATTCCATATCAACAAACATTAGCAACTTTGATTTATGATAGAACTTTTAGAAATATTATGGATGATACACTTCATAACGAATTAGTATATATTCAAAAATTAGGAAATGGTTGTGTTCATAGTAATATGAAAATAACAAAAGCACAAGCATTAGTTGCTCTTAGTAATTTACATGACTTCATGCTTTGGGTGACTTATTTATATTCTGACAATTATGTTGATCATAAATTTGATGAGACTTTAGAACCCGAATCTGAAAACAATAAAGCTTTAGAAAAAGAAAAAATCGAATTGATATCTCAATTAGAATCTAAGGAGAAGACAATTGAAGAATTACAAAAACAATTTGAAGAATTTAGAAACAGTGTTAAGAAAACTAAAGAAGAAAAGAAAAGCTATATTCCATTTGATATTGAAGATATTTCTGAATATAAAACTAGAAAGAATTATATTGATGTAGATTTAGGAATAGCTGGTTGGGAATTCAATACAAATATAATTGAGGAGTTACCAGTTACGGGTATGCCAAATAAATCTAATGAAGGTTATGTTGATTATGTATTAATGGGTGCTAATGGTAAACCAGTTGGTTTGGTGGAAGCTAAAAGAACTACTAAAGATGCTCATGTTGGACAACAACAAGCTAAGTTATATGCTGATTGCTTAGAAGAAAAATATGGCCAAAGACCAATTATATACTTTACTAATGGATTCGATATTTATATGTGGGATGATACTAGTTATCCTCCAAGAAAAGTTGCTGGTTATTATACACAAGAAGAACTACAATTATTAATTGATAGAAGATCATTAAAGAAAGATTTAAATAATATTAGAATTAATGAAGAAATTACAAATAGAACATATCAACAAGAAGCTATTAAAGCATATTGTGATGATTTAAATCATAATTTAAGAAAAGGTTTATTAGTAATGGCTACTGGTACAGGAAAGACTAGAACAGCTATTTCTATTGTTGATGTTTTAACAAATAGTAATTGGGTAAAAAATGTACTATTTTTAGCTGATAGAGCAGAATTAGTTAAGCAAGCGAAGAAAAATTTTAAAAAGCTTATGCCAAATTTGTCTACAATTAATTTAACTGTAGATAAGGAAAATGCTGAAGGCGCTAGAATGGTATTTTCTACCTATCAAACAATGATGAATGCAATTGACGAAGTAAAAACAAGAAATGGAAAGAAATTGTTTACTGTTGGGCATTTTGATTTAATAATTGTTGATGAAGCTCACAGAAGTATTTATAAAAAATATCAAGCAATATTTGATTATTTTGATGGTTATTTACTAGGATTAACTGCTACACCAAGAAGTGATCTAGATAAGAATACTTACAAGATATTTAATCTAGAAGATAATATGCCTACATATTCATATGAGTATGAGGAAGCAGTACAAGATGGTTATTTAGTAGATTATCATGTAATTGAATGTTCTACTAAATTTATAAGAGATGGTATTCATTATGATCAATTATCTGATGAAGATAAAGAAGAATTTGAAGAAACATTCTCTGATGATGAAGATGTAGTTGATACAGTAGCATCATCTGCAATTAATTCATGGCTATTTAATGAGGATACAATTGATAAAATACTTGAAACTTTAATGGAAAAAGGGTTAAAAGTTGAAAGCAATGATAAATTAGGTAAAACAATAATCTTTGCTAAAAATCATAAACACGCATTAAAGATTGAAGAAAGATTTAATGCCTTATATCCACAATATAATGGAAAATTTGCAAGTGTAATTGATATTCATACAAATTATTATTCTAGCTTAATAGAAGATTTTTCTGATTATACTAAGATGCCTCAAATAGCAATTTCAGTTGATATGCTAGATACTGGTATTGATATACCTGAAATAGTTAATTTAGTATTCTTTAAAGATGTAAAATCTAAAGTTAAATTTTTACAAATGATTGGTAGAGGTACTAGATTATGTGAAGATTTATTTGGACTAGGAAAAAACAAAAAAGAGTTCTATATATTTGATGCGTGCCAAAATTTTGAATTCTTTTCTCAAAATCCAAAAGGTAAAGAAGCAACTACAGGTTTAAGTTTATCTCAATTTATATTTGAATTAAAAGTAGATTTAATTAAAGAACTAGAAAAAATACAATATTTAGATGATGAAGAATATACTAACTATAAAAATTTGCTAATGGAAGAAATGGTAGATATCATTTCGTCATTAAATACTTTAAAATTTGATGTTAAACAAAAATTACAATATGTTGAAAAATATAAAAACATTGTTAATTGGACAAATTTAACTGATATTTCTGTTAAAGAAATAAAAGATAATTTAACAGCATTAATTATGTCTAATGATAATGAAGAATCTGCAAAGCAATTTGATAAATTAATGCTTTCTATCGAATTAAGTAAAATGTTAAATATTAAATTTGATAGAGAAATAAGTAGATTATCACATGTAGGTGATGGATTGTTAAGAAAATTAACTATTCCTGATGTTGCAAGAAAACAAGAAGATATTCAAAAAATAAGACAAGAAGATTATTTATCTAGAGCTGATATATTTGAAATTGATAGAATAAGAGATTCACTAAGAGAATTAATTAAGTATTTAGATAGAAGAGAAAGAAAAATTGTTTATACTGATTTCAATGATGATATAAATATTGTTGAAAGCGATGATACAAAAGTAACACAAGAAGAATTTAGTGATTATAAAAAGAAGGTAAACTTCTATTTAAGAAATCATATGGATAATGAAATCATTAATAAGATAAGAAATAATGAAAAGATTTCTCCATCTGAATTAAATCAACTTGAAAACATTTTATATAATGACCTAAATTCAAATAAAAACGAATTTAATCAAAACTATAATAATGAATCATTAATACTTCTTGTAAGAAAGACTGTTGGATTATCTAAAGAAGCAATTGATGCATTATTCTCTAAATATATAAACGAAAATGAATTGAGTATTGAGCAAACTAGATTTGTCAGCTTAATTAAAAATTATATTGTAAAAAATGGTGTAATTGATAAGAGAATATTAAATGAGGATCCATTTACAAGTTATGGTAGTATTACTGATATATTTAACGGCAAAATGAATATTATTCAAATAATAGTTGCAATTATTAATATGATTAATGAAAATGGTTGTTATACACAAGCATAGGAGGAATATGTATGGCTAAAGAAATAGAACCAAAATTAGTATCTATTGGTGATTATTTAAAATTAGATAGAGATGTTAAATTTATAATTCCAGAATTTCAAAGAAAGTATGCATGGGAGATTTCACATTGTGATAAATTATGGACAGATATAACAGATTTTATTGAAAGTGATAGAAGAGACCCATATTTTTTTGGAACAGTTATAATTAACTGTCAAAATGAAGATTCTGAATTTAAATTAATTGATGGTCAACAAAGAACTACTACATTTATGCTATTATTAAAAGCTTTATTAATGAAAATTAATGAAACATTAGAAAATATGGTTAATGATTCTGATTCTGAATCACTTAGACGTGGTTTAAGAGAACGAAGAAGAAATATTATGAGCATATTATATAAAGTTGATCCTGAAGAAATATCTGATGAGCCTAATATTGAAAAGGATTCTAAAATATATAATACATTTGATAATCTTGTAAATGTTTCAAATCAAGAAACATACAAAGAAGAATTAACAAGTATAATGAGATCATTAAACTATGTTGATGCAGAGTCAAAGGCTATAAAATTACCATATAAGCAAAAAGATAATAAATATACTAACTTTTTCAGAAATTTTAAACATTTTTATTATAATAATGAACTTAATAATATAACTTTTTTAAATAGATTTACAAAGACTATTTTAGAAGAGTGTCAAATAATTCGAATAAAGAGTTGGAAAGTTGAACAAGCTATCGAAATGTTCAATTCATTAAATTCAGATGGAATGCCACTTAATGATTCCGATATTATTTATTCAAAAATGTATGCAGTAGCTGCTGCAATAAGTAAAGAAGATGAAAAAAGTCTTGGAGAAAAGTGGAGTTCGTTAGTAGAATTAACAAATGATTTAGAAGCTAAGAAAATTGTTGGTATAACATCACTTTTAAATCAAAAAATGTATTTACATCGTTGCTTGAGAAAAGAAACAATTAATGCTAGTGGAGGAGTTGACGTAACCACTCCAGGATTAAGAAATTATTTTACAAATTTAAATACAGATTTAATTAGAAATCCAATTAATTTTTGCAATGAATTAATAATTCTAGCTGAAATATGGAATATAGCAAAGGATAATAACACAATTAAAGTTTTATTGAATTTTAGTGATAACTCTAAATTATTTTTAGCAAGTTATTTTCATAGATTTGATTCGTATTTTAAATTTGGCGAAGATGGAAAAATAGAAATATCTAAAGAAAATAAAGAAAAACTTAATGAAAAAATAGATGAAGTTGCTGAATTATTCTTGAGATTATTCGCTATATTATCTTTAGTTGATGCCGGTTATTCTAGTTCTAATTTTAAATCTTTCCTTTTTGAAGAAGAATTGAAATTAGCAGATGATTCTGTACCTTTTGAAGAAATTATTGCTGATTTTGATAATCATATTAATAAAAATTGGAATCAGGAAGATCTTAATTCAAGAATAATGGATTATGATAAGAATGATATGGTTTATCTAAATGAATTTTTATTTGCTAAAGAAAATAATAAACAATTGATAATTAGTTCAGATATTGATATTGAACATATAATGCCACAAAGTGGAAAAAACAAAGATGTTATTAAGTCAGATGCCGGTATGGATGATTTAAATATGTTTAATGAATATATCAATAAAATAGGTAATAAAATACTTCTTGAATATGATATTAACCGTTCGATTGGAAATGAATGGTTTAGAACTAAAATAGCAACTAAAATAGCTGATAAATCAGGCTATGTTGATAGTAAGTATCCTATTGCTCAGTATTTAGTCGAGTTATATAAAAATAATTCTAAACCATATTGGACAAAAGATGATATTGATACAGCTACAACTAAAGCTAGTGAAAGAATTACTAAGTTTATTTTTGGAAAATAAAAAACTCCAGATATGGAAAATCCATACCTGGCTTTTTTCTTTTTACCTATACTTTTACCTATACCAATTTTTAAATTATTATAAACTTCTATAAATTATAGAAAACAAAAATCCCTTATAAATAAAGGGATTTAGACTATTGTCACAGGTATAAAACGAACGGACTGGCGGACCCCCTGAAGAGAGCATTTAACCGTGCTCTCATTTTTTATGCCCATTTTATAAGGACTTGTGAGGCATCAGTATTACTAAAATAATTTTAGGTACAATTTAGGTACAAAAAAATTGAGTTTTAAAATAGTTCATTGAAAAAAAATGCCAAAAGTGGCAAAAATCTTCAATGGATTTTTTATTGCTTAAGATCTCGTTGAGAAAAAGTGGCAAAAGTGGCAAAAATTCTCAATGAAAATTATTTGCTTTTTGACAAATAAACTGAAAATCCTTAATTTATCAGTTTTTATACGTTGACAATGATACTGATAAATGATATAATGTCCGTATAAATGAACAAAGAGGTGAAATTATGGATTTTATGACAAAAGAGGAGTTTATAAATGAAAGTAATATAGAAATTATTCAAAAACTTATGGAAAGAAATAATGGATATATTACTGCAAAAGAACTTGAAGATTTTGATATAAGTAGAAATTATCTATCTATTATGACTAAAAAAAATATGATTGAAAAAGTTGCTAAGGGAATTTATATAGATTCTGCTAAGATTGAAGATGTTTATTATGTACTTAGTGTAAGTACTCCAAAAGTAATCTATTCTCATATGACTGCACTTTATTTTCATAATCTTTCAATTAAAGCGCCAGATAGTTCTTTTGATATAACTGTTACAAAAAAATATAATAATCCTAAGCTAAAAAAGCATAACGTTTTTTATGTAAATGATAAGTTCTATGATGTTGGAATTACTGAAGTTAAAACACCACAAGGAAATAAGGTAAAAGCTTATGACATAGAAAGATGTATATGCGATATAATTCGTTCCAAAAAGAGAATGGATCTTGAGCATGTAAAATATGCAATAAAAGAATATCTTAAAAGAAAGGACAATGATCTAATAAAACTTTCTAAGTATGCCGATATGTTTGGTATAAAAGAAGAAGTCATGGATTTATTGGAGTGGTTATATGAATAAGATAATAGTTAATAAAATTAAATGTAAAAAATGTAAAGATATAATTGAATCAACATATAGACATGATTTTAAATTTTGTAAATGTGGTGCAGTTGCAGTTGATGGTGGAAAAGATTATTTAAGAAGAGTCGGATATGAAGAAGATTATGAAGAGTTATCAGAAATAGAAAAGGAGGATAAAAAAGATGAATGATAAATATGTATTTGAAACTGAAAGTCCCAGAGAAATGGAACTAGTAGTATCTAGACATAAAATACTATCAGTTTTAGACGATATAAAGAACTGGCGTAGAGAATTATATAAAGGATATGATAATAATGTTAGAATTCTATGTAATGGTAAATTATATACATATACTGAATTTGAAGAAGCAAAAGATGAATTACCAAAGGATGAACATGGGCTAATAAATGATTGTAAGTATGTTTATTTAGATAATGATTTAATAGATAAAATAGATGATTTACTATCTTCAGTTAATTATTTATTAGACTACTAAATTCTATTTAAGTATTGACAAATAAAAATATTAATATATAATAAATGTAAATTTTTTACACATTTTATTAAAAAAAAGGAATTTTTTTTCAGATGTGTGATATAATGATAATAGGAGAGTGGTAAAAATGTTGACAAGTATAGTATTAAGAGATTATACTACTTTTATATCTGAAACTATTTTCAATTTTAATGCAACAAATTATAAAATATTAGAAGATACTAATGTAGGTTCAAATAGGGTTCTAAAGGGTGCACTATTTGTTGGAGAAAATGCTTCTGGAAAAACACAAGTTTTAAAATCAATTGTATTATTATTGGATTTGCTTTTAGAAAATTCTGAACAAAATTATATTTTTAGAAAATCTTTATATACACCTGGTACTAAATATACTTTAGAATATTCATTTAATGTTGATGGTAACGATATAAAATATAGTGTAACTTTTGAGAGTAATTCTATTAATTCTGAAAAATTATATTTAAATGATGAAATAAAATTAGAAAGACTTAATACAAGTGGTAAAACGTATTTTGGTGAAGAAAAGGATAATAATAATATTAATCCAGGATTATCACTTTTAAAACTTGAATATTATAATACACGTTTTAATAATGATGAACTATTGAATAAATGGTTTGATTTTTTAAAAAATTCATTATATATAAATTGCTTAATTGGTGGTAGAAGTATAAAATCATATAATCCGACAAGAATATCAGAACAATTTCTTGAAAAATATGCTGAATGTAATGATGCCAAAAAATTAAATGATTTAATCAAGAAGATAGGATATAATAATGAAGTAGTTTTTGAAAAAGAATCTTCAAATGAAGATAAGACTATTGTTATTAATTCAAATAAAGAAATGATTGGATTAAAGAAAGCTGGTACAAATGTTGTAATGCCATTATTATTTGAATCAACAGGTAATAAAGCATTCTTGAGTACTATATTACCAATATATTATGCTACAAAAAACAATTGTATGTTGATTGTAGATGAATTTAGTAGTGGATTACACAATGAACTTGAAGAAGCTTTAATTAAGTATTTTTATAATAATAGTAATGATTCTCAATTATTTTTTACTTCACATTCAACTAATTTATTAGACACTTCAATTCTTAGACCAGATCAAATATTCTCATTTAGATTTGATTCTAAAAAGGGTACAGTAATTAAAAGATTTTCTGATGAAAATCCAAGGGAATCTCAAAATATTGAAAAAATGTATTTAAATGGAGTTTTTGATGGAATGCCAAAATACGATAAAGAATTTAAAGATAAATAAGAATAAAACAATTGGTGAAATTGTAGTTGTAGTTGAAGGTGAATCAGAAGAATTTAAACTAATGAAATATATTTTTACTAATGTTTTAGATTATAATTATATTCCTATTAAAAGAAATAAGATTATGAGAGATGAATTTAGGAGTAGAACTAATCCAAATTCAACGATTATTGTTGCTAATACGAGTAGTTCAAATATAAAAACAATTATGGAAGATAAAGATTATCAAGATAAATTGTATGAATTATTAAGAACTGATTATAAACGTAGTTTAAAAAGTATCCCAATTTATATTATTTGGGATAGAGATTATGAATCTAATGATGAAAAAATAGTTTTAAGAACATTAAATACTTTTAAAAATTCAATGGATAATGATTTTGATATGAATGGAATTTTATTACTTAATTACCCTTGTGTTGAAAGTTATGAAATATCAAATTTTGATAAGCAATTATATAAGAAATCATTTAAAAATAGTAAAGCCGCAAAAGATCTGTATAAAGAAAAGAGATATTCATTAAGTAATATAGATGAAAATACTATTTTTAATGCAATTGGAAATATGCATAGAAGTATGAATAATATTGAAATTTCAAATTATGATCCATCTGACTTTCATAAAATTAATAAAAAAATATTTGAATATGAAAATAACTCTTATAATAGTAGTGGTAAAATACCAGCCATTTCATTAATATCAGTAATGTTAGTTGATTTAGGAATTATTTATGAAGAATAATAACAAACCGATGAAAATTAATCATCGGTTTTTTTACTATTTACAATAATACTAATATAAAATTGTGTTATAATATCATTGAAGTTAGGTGGGTATTATGTTTACAAAAAAAGGTAGTAAGAATAAATCTTATTCTAATGATAAAAAGGATTATAGGCTTTTATTTAATAATCAATATAACTTGTCATGTATTGCTAGAAATATTCCTTGGAAATTATCATCTTGTATAATAAAGGATAATGAAAATGTTTTATTGCAAGGAAGTTATAAATTAGATACAAAAGATGAAAATGGACAATATGGATTAAAAAAATTTCACTTTTATATTATTGAAAGTGGAGATAATAAATATTTAAAAATAGTTAATGTTTTATCTCTTGAAGATCAGTTTGATATAGGTGGAATTTTATATAGCAATGGTTATGAAAATATTCCATGGTGTGAAGAAGAAAACTATGGAGTGTTTACTCCTGAGTATAAGAAATATGCACGAAAAGTAACAAAAGAATATCTCTTAGATAATCATATTGAAAACATTTTAAAAAAAATGTCAAAAATAGATTTTAAGGATTGTTTTTTAGAAAATTTTACATGTGATTATAATATTTCTTTAATTCATTATGATTGTTATGATTTTTATAATAAACGCATTTTTTGCGCTGATGGTTATTGTTTAGAGAAGTATTCAGCTTATATTGATTTACTTGATTATATTTTTAGTATAGCAAATATCAAATATTTAATTCCTTCACCAATTAAAAAAATTAAATCACTTGATATTGCATATGAAGAAATGGTTAAACGAAAAGAGAGGAAAAATGAAATTGCTTTAATGATTGAATAGAAAAATAATGCAAAGTAATGTTATGAAAAATCCTTATACTATAATAATAGGTGATAATGAAAGGGATAATAACTTAATAAGTTATAAAAAATATGGTAGTTAAGACACAACATCTATCTCAATTGATGATTTTATTAAATACATAAAAGAAGAAATAAAAAAAAGATAAATCTAATTTTTTTTGGAAAGATTATAATGAAAAAAAGATGCAAAATGAATTGCATCTTTTCAATTATTTATAATCTTTGATTCTACAGTTTATAGCATAAACAAGTTTTTTATAAAGTTGAGTTTTAATAGTTTTATTATTAATTAATATTCCATTAAAGCATAATTCTTGAGATTTATTATTATAAAATTCAGAAACAATTTCAGTTAATTTCCAATTATATTTTTCTATAATGGGTCTAAACATTTCTAATTTATAATCAGCAATTGTAATAAATGGTTTTGTTGTTTCTAACCATTTCATTGATTCTTCAATAACTGCAGAACCAATACCTAGGCCTCTACAACTATCAGAAACATATAAAGTACATATTTTTTGTTCAGTCTCATATTTTTTTAGACAAGCCATTGAGATTATTTCATTTTTATCATTTTTTACAAACAAAATATTTCTTTTATTAGTATTAATAGTTTCTGGTAATTGTTTTGTAAAAAACCATTCTTTATATTTTGGATAATCTTTACATATTAAGTCAATAATCATATATATTTTTGTAGAAAGACTTTCTAATTCTTCTTCATCTAAAATATTTAAATAATCTTTTAGACTCTCAATTTTAACCATTTATAAAACTCCCTTCTTGTAATTGCAGATTATAATAACAATTTTTGCTTACTTTGTCAATTAATGGTATAATACATTCTGTGGAGGTATACTATAGAAAATATATCTTAATATTAATAAAATATAGTTATATGAATTAAAAAAGTTATCTAAATTAAAAAAAATATATTTGTTTTATAAATAGTAAGAATGAAAGGAAGAAATTAATATGGAACATGAAATGAAATTACAACCAGAGTATTATAATTTTATACTTAATGGTACAAAAAGAATAGAAATTAGACTTTTTGATGAAAAGAGACAACAAATTAAAATAGGAGATACAATTAAATTTTTAAAAGAACCAGAATTAAATGAATCTTTTAAAGTAAAAGTAGTTGGTTTATTGAGATATAATAGTTTTTTAGATATGTTTAAAGATTTTGATATATCTATTTTATCAGATAAGTCTATGACTAAAGAAGAATTAATTGCTGTTCTTGAACAATTTTATACAAAAGAAAAACAAGAACAATATGGTGTTTTAGGTATTAGAATAGAATTAATATAAATAAACAGTTTAATATTTTGTTATAAAAACTATGATATAATAGACATAGATAATAATGTATTTATATTAGGGTAAAAATTATAAACAATTTTTTGGTAAATAACTATAATGCTCTATAAAAAAATGCAAGCTTTTCTTTTTGATATGAAATAATCAAATCTATTAAACTTCTTTCATTTACTAATCAGTATTATACGTGATATAATAATAAATTGAAAAAAAGATTGTGAGGAGTAGTTATATGTTATATTTAAAAAACTTTAAACTATTGGATGAATTACAAGAGCATGATATTGTTTCCTACGAGGAAAGAAGACGAATATTTAATAATTATTATCCTTTGCATTTGTTTTCAAGCAAAGAATTTAAAAATATATATTTTGATGGAATTACAATTTTTTATGGTGGTAATGGTTCAGGTAAGACAACATTAATAAATATGATTTCAGAAAAATTAAATGCGTCTAGAAAGTCATCAATTAGTAAAGGATCATATTTTGATTTATATGTAAAACATTGTAATTATGAAATGACTTTTGAACAACCATCAGAAATAAAATTGATAACAAGTGATGATGTTTTTGATTATCTTTTGGATGTACGTTCAATAAATTCAAATATTAATAGAGAAAAAGAAAAACTAAGTAAATCATATTTAGATTATAAATTCAGTAAGGATGGTAGTTCATTTGATAATTATGATGAATTAAAAATGAGTTATGACACAAAGAGAAAAACAATGTCAAAGTTTGTGAGAGAAAGATTGGGTAATAATAATATTATTGAGTGGTCTAATGGCGAATCAGCACTTATGTTTTGGGAACGTGAAATAAAAGAAGATAGTATATATTTATTAGATGAGCCAGAAAATAGTTTATCAGCTGAAAACCAATTAAAACTTAAGAAATTTATTGAAGATTCTGTTAGATTTTATAATTGCCAATTTATAATTTCTACACACTCGCCATTTTTACTAAAATTAATGGATGCAAAAATATATGATTTAGATGAAATTCCTGTAAAAACAAAGAATTGGACAGAACTATCAAATGTTTTAGTATATTATAACTTTTTTAAAGAACATGAGAATGAATTTAATAAAAACTAGAATTATCGTTTCCAATATTAAGAATAAACACATCATACGAAGGTATACAAGAAACTCAAAATCGAGTAAAAGAATTTGTGAGGAGATAAAAATGAAAGAAAGATTTAAAAGTGTTGTTTGTGCGGATTTAATGATTACAAAACAAGTAGAAAATGAAACATATATTTTGTTAATGAAAAGGCAAAATACAGGTTCAGATGATGGATATTTTGAATTACCTGGAGGTCATCTTGAAAAAGGAGAAGATTTATTCGATGCAATTATAAGAGAATCAGAAGAAGAACTTTGCATTAAAATTAAAAGAAAAGATTTAAAGATAATTCATTTGTTACACCATTATAATGGCGAAAGATTAAATTTTATATTTGGGATAAATGGAGAAAAACTAAACCCTCAAATTGGTGAGCCTAAGAAATGTTCAGAACTTAGATGGGTTAATATAAATAAGTTACCAAATGAGACAACTGATAAAGTAAAAAAGATTATAAAAAATATTATAAAAAATAAATTTTATGATAAATTATAAGTATAAATCAATTGTTTTTCCTGTTTTGGAACTATTTATTATGATTCGTAAAAGAAAGTGCTATTAAGTAAAAGTGGAATGTGTATGTTCCCCCTGAAGAGGCGTTGAAAGACGTCTCATTTTTTTTACATTCATTTTATAAAGAACAGTAAAAAAATTTTAAAAGCCTCTCGAAGATAAAAATGAATTATAATCGTAAAATAATAATTTTTAGAGTAAGATAATCTTGAAAATGTATTGTATATTTATTAAGCGTAAATTCAAAGTGCAAATTTAA
>CACYFN010000021.1 GCA_902773675.1 uncultured Erysipelotrichaceae bacterium
CTTTTTTATATTAATTTCAATATATCATTAAAAGTTATGTAAAGCATTAATATCATTAGCAATACTAAAAATATAGTATGAATAGTATTTTCTACTTTTTGATTTACTGGACTTCCTTTTATTTTTTCAATTATTATAAACAATACATGTCCTCCATCAAATGCTGGAATAGGAAGTAAATTTATAAATCCGACATTGACACTTATTAATGCTAATAATGATAGTACAGTCATGAATCCTGCTTGTGATGCTGTTCCTACAACATTAAATATTCCAACAGGTCCTGATAACAGTTTTAAACTTAAATTTCCTGTAATTAAATAGAATATTGTAAATACCATTTGTTCTATTAGACTAAAGAATTTTTTAAATGCATATACAAATGAGCTTAATATATCATGTTTGTATTCTCCGGTTAAATCAAATCCATAATAGTATCCTGTAAGTGTATCTTTTTTATCTTTTTTTACTTCAATATTTACTATGTCTGAATTTTCATTTGAATCAACTGTTGTTAATTCTAATTCATATTTCTTTGCTTTTTTATCAATTTTGCTTGAAATATCATCTAATTCTTTCAAAAATTCATCATAATTACTTACTTCTTTACCATTTACAGCAATAATCTTATTTCCGTCTTTTAATTTTTTATGTTTAGAATTTGTTATTTTTAAATCATTTTCTACAGAAAATTCAAATTCTTCTCCATATAAAAGATATTCTTCTCCTATTGCGATAGGATTTATTCTAACATCTCTTTTTTTGCCATCATTTTCAACTGTCATGGTAAATTCTTTTTCACCTACTACAGCTAATTCTAAGGCTAATTTATCATAATTATTAGTAAATTTACCATTTATGCTAACTATTTTATCTCCTTTTTGAAGGTCTTTTAAGTTGCTTTCACCAATGTATCTGGAATCAAGGGTTACTCCATTTACAAGTGCGACTATAAAAAGCACTACAATAGCAAGAATAAAGTTATTCATTACTCCTGCTACCATTATTAATAATCTTTGATACCATTTTTTAGATTGTAATCTTTTTTCAACTGGGATTTTTTCATCTACTTCTACTTCTTCTCCAGCCATTTGTACATATCCACCAATTGGAAATAATCTTATGCAATAATCAGTTTCATCATTTTTTCGATTAAATTTAAATAATCTTGGACCCATTCCTATGGAAAATTCATATACATATACGCCAAATTTTTTAGCAAATAGAAAATGTCCTAATTCATGTATAAATACTGTTATTCCTAATATAAATATGAAATATATAATTGTTAAAATCAAGTTAATCCCTCCTAAATATAGTTTAAAAATATTGTATATGTTAGCATTACAAAAATAATACTATCTAATCTATCGAGTATTCCGCCATGTCCTGGCATTATATTTGAAAAATCCTTTACTCCATAATATCTTTTGATTGCTGAAAAGAATAGATCACCAATTTGTCCTATTATTGTTAAAAATAAGGTTAAAAATATAATCACTAATAAAGATACATCTGGATTTATAATAGTTATATAATAATATGTACATACAAATGTAGCTATTAAGCTTCCACCAAAAAATCCTTCCCAAGTTTTTTTAGGGGATACTGCTTCTAGTAGTTTATGTTTACCAATTAATCTACCTGTAATTAGTGCAAATGTATCTGTTAGTATTGTTATTAAAAATAAATAGATTATTAATGTTAACCCTATATTTCTATAAATCACTCCTAAAGATAAAGATATGGTTATGAATAATATTCCTGCTATAAGATAACATGCATCATTAATATTATATTTATTGCTGCTATGATATAGTACAATTGGAAACATCAATACTAAAAACAAACTAATTATATATCTAAAATCTATTGACATAATCATTTCATTATCAACTTTTAATTCATAAAATAAAACTGATAACAATATGTATGAAAGTAATTTTATTATATCTGGAAATCTTTTCCTTTTTTCTCTTACATCTAAATATTCTTTTAATCCTAACATTGCTATTACATATACTGCTATTTTAAATACTACCCCACCTATAATAAATATCGGTATAAATATAGATAATGCTACTACAGCGCTTATTATTCTTGTTTTCAATTTATTCACCACACCTTATGTTAATATTATAATATATATTTATTATTTATACAAGGTTAATTTTTTTTCATATGTAAAAGAGTGTCAAGAAAAAAAGAGATTATCTCTTAAAAAATTATTTTTATTAAGTAATATAGGATAAATGCAAATATTATTCCTGTTGTAAATCCACCTATAAATAGTGTTAAATTATTACTTACAAATGCTGCTTGTTTTGTAGGATGTTCATTTTGGCTATTAGTTAATTGTAGTATTTTAGGCGGATTTTTTTCATTATTTTGCTGTTCTTGCTGTTTCTTATATTCATCATATTTTGCAAATATTTTCTTCCAAATTTCTATTTGATTTTCTGGAATAAATCTATAAATTTGATCTTGATTATTTATTAAAAATTCAGCATCAATCATTTGACCATTTATTTCTATAGGTTGATTATTAATCAATTTATTAAATACTTCTTCTTCATTTATTTTTGGTGTTTTTGGTGTTTCATTAACTGGTTGTTCTTTTACTTCTACTTCATATTTGGTAGTATCTGCATACTTTGCATTAAACCCTGTTTTGTCTTCTTTTAGCCAACACATAATAACATTATTATTGGTATCAAGAGCAATTCCCTCTTCAATATTTATATATTTTATTGGTGGTCTGAAATTATTCTTACTACTTTTAAAAAATTCTATTATTTGTTTTTTATCGTTAGATATTTTGTTTTTTTCATAATCTATTGTTTCTTCTACAGGCATAATATTTAATTCATGTTTTGCATATTTCTGTTCAAGTCCTAAAACACCGTTTGTATTGAATATGGCATCATTGGTATTAAAATTAGATGAACTATTTTGAAGGCTTTCAATTATTTCTTTAGCTGATTTATTACTCTTTGTTATATCTAACATTACTGGTTTACCTGTATTTAAATCAATATATTTGATATACCTTTTATTATCATTTAATCTTACTTCTTCTATACTACTTAAATCGATTTTTGGTTTTTCATTTTCCATAATATTTTCTCCTATTCTTATATTATTATAATACATTTTAAAAAAAATAACAATAAAAGATAGAGAATTTTCTCTATCAAATATATTTAAAAATAGTAAGGAGTGTTTGTAATTTTTATTATTTATTTATTAATTTTTTCTCTTATCTATCACCTCAATAATATATTAACAATTTAATATGTATTTAAGGTGTTTTAAATGTGTATTTTTTGTGAAATTAATTATAAAATTCTTTTATTGCTTCACTTATTTTTTGACTATAAATTTTATTATCTATCAATTTCTTTAAATCATCTATATATGACATATATCCTAATTCTATTAAATAACTTTCTGCTGTTTGATTTGAATTATAATATGGATTTAATCCATATTTATCATTTCTTCCATCGACATAAGCATTAGTTATTCTTCCACCAACTTCTCTTATCATATACATTTCTGGTGTACCTACTTTTATATCATATGTTTTTAATCCTTTTTCTTTATTTTCTTCGTTAGCTTTTTTGATACTTTCTTCTGTAAATCCATTAAAATATACTCCATCTTCAATTTTATTATGTATTTTTTGAGAAAAACCGTTTATTTCGGATATTTTACTAGCTAATAATCTAGAAAGGCTATAATCTATATCATTTGGGGTATATACTTCTACTCCGCCATAATTCATTTTACTATCTTCACTATTTAGATGTATTGATATGCATAGTTTTGTATGATATTTATTTGGTAACGTTGCTCTTCCTATTTCATTATAATAATCTAAATCTTTATCTTTTTCTCTAGTAAGTAACACTTTATAACCAAGGTGTTCTAATTCTTTTTTTAGATTAAGTGCTACTTCTAGAGTAATATCTTTTTCATAATATGTTTTTCCATCATATTTTTGATCTGCTCCTGAATCTACTCCACCATGTCCAGGATCAATTGCTATATCATAAATATCATTTGGTAGTTTACTTTTTTTAATACTTAGTTTTAAATAGTTAATGTTTTTATTATCTATTTTATCTTTTTTAAATTTTATATCTATTTTATTATTTTTATTATTTTTAGTAATTGTATAGTATTCTAAATTAGAATCAGATGTATTATTATTTAAACTATAATATTTTGTTGCTTCTTCGGTTGTATATTTAATAAGTATATAATAATTACCTTGATTTAAGGTGTCTAAGTTTATTCCTTTGTTAATTAAATCAGATGTATAAAAGAATAATTTATTTTCTTTTATTTCAAAATTACAATCTAGAATTATTTCTTCATCGTTATTTTTTAATACCAAAGAAAAATTATTAGTACTTACATTATCAATGCCTAGAATTCCTTCTATATTAAAATGGTTACCATATATATAATAATTATTAATGTTTGCCTCTTGCTCTTCAACAATTGATAAAAATTTAATCTTTTCTTCTTTTTCATTAATTTTATTTATATATAAATAACCATATAGAATTAATAATATTAATATTATAAGTCCTAATAATTTTTTCATACTACATAACCACCCTAGAATAAGATTTTTTTGATAGCTATTATTATAAATGTTACAACTATACCAGTTGTAAATCCTGCAAGTGACATTATAAATATATTATTTGCGAATCCTGCTTTTTTTGTTTTTATGTTAGAATTTCTATTACTACTTCCACCAGATATTTCTTCATAGTTTCTTTTATCGTTTTTATATATTTTGATGAGTTTCATTAAACCATCTTTTAAAACTTCATTATCTAGTTCATTTAAAATTGATTCATCTTGGGCCAAGCCTTTTAGTCTTTCATAATTTAAATTATAATTATTTATATTAAACGATTTTCCATAATATAATGCATTGTATAATTTTTTATATTTCTCATCTTCTAAATTATATATTTTATTTTGTTCTTGTTTCTTTATTGTTTCTTCTTCGATTGTTGATTCATTACCAGCAAATGAATGTAATTTGCTATTTCTTTTTTCTATATATATATCTACTAAACTTGATATTGTATTTTTTGTTTCTTCATCTTCAATATTATTTATAAAATTGGAATTAATTACACATCTTTTTATTGTTTCTAAATCAATTAAAAATTTTCCTATGTGAATTTGTTCTCCATTTAATATTTTATCTAATAATTTAGCATACTTACTTTTGTCTGCTTCTTTGGTATAATATATTACTACTTCTCTGATACTATACATATTATTTTTTTGAGATATTAAATATACTTTATGATTTTTTGTAATAATAAGTTTTTCTTCATAGCATATCTTAAATATTGGATATTTAGCATTTATATTATTTATTAAAGTAGTAAATGATTTATCCATATTTAAGTATTTTTGGCTTTCAATATCATTGAATGGAGTTAAAAATAGAGGTATAGTTGGATAATCATTATGATCTGCTGCATATATAACTACATCATTGTTTTTAAATTCTATAACAAAATGTCTATAATCATCTAATTTAAATCTTCCTATCATGATATCACCCTACTATTACACTAATATCATAATATCATAAAATACAAAAAAAAACAAGTTATTTACTTGGATACACACTAACTTGCTTTCTATCTTTACCTAATCTTTCAAATTTTACAAATCCACTAATTTTTGCATATACTGTATCATCAGATCCAATTCCTACATTTGTACCTGGATAAACTTTAGTACCTCTTTGACGATATAAAATAGATCCTCCTGATACATATTCTCCATCACTAGCTTTAGCTCCTAGTCTTTTTGATTCTGAATCACGTCCGTTTTTAGTTGAACCTTGACCTTTTTTATGTGCGAATAATTGAATATTCAATTGCATGAATTTCATGGATGCACCTCCCTATCTTTATTTTATTTTTATATAATCTTTATATTGTTCTTCTAATTCTTCAAACATACTTATCATATTTATTATTAATAAATCTACTATATCATTGTCTTTAACAATTCCTATTTCTAGTAATCCATCTTCATCACGATAAACTATTGATTCTTCATCAATTCTAATTATTGCATTTATTGTTGTTATGGCAATACTAGATACTGATGCACAAACAATATCAAAACCTTCATCAGCATAATTAGCATGTCCAGATATTTTTACATAATTAATATGATTATTTTCTTCTTTATAACTTATTTTTATCATATTATTTTTCCACTATTTTTTTTATTTCAATTTTTGTATATGGTTGACGATGTCCTTGCTTTTTGCGGTAATTCTTCTTAGCATTGTATTTAAATACAATTATTTTTTTGTTTTTACCTTGTTTTACAACTTCACCTATTACTTTCGCACCATCTACATAAGGATTACCTACTTTATCATTAACCATTAGTACTTTATCTAGTTCAACTTTACTACCAGCTTCAGCATCTAATTTTTCTACATAAAGTATAGTTCCTTCTGTTACATAGTATTGTTTCCCACCAGTTTCAATAACTGCTTTCATATTTTACCTCCTTTATAATCTAAGACTCGCCATTAAAAGGTACTTACGTTTAAAACCTTATCCGTGCGGTTGTAGTGCTTTTAAGAGGCCCTACACAGTTATAGATTTTACCATATAAATAGTTATTTGTCAAACATATTTCTTAAAAAATCTTCTTCTTTTATATATTTATTATTAATATTAAATAGATGACTATAATCTTTTTTCATTTTATTTATATTTTTTATTATTTTAATTTTTTTAAATTTTAATTTATATAGATATCTTTCTAAATAGAATTTATTTATATAATTATATCTATTTTGATAATATTGATATATATTTTTTATTAGAGGAATTAATATTATTATGCTTATTAGATCTTTTTTTATTATTAAAAAGATTAATAATAATATAATTATTATATATGAAAGATGAAATGTCATTATATAACTAGTTTTAAAATTACTAATTTTATTTAGTAATATATTTAATATTTTTGATCCATCTAAAGGATATATTGGTAATAAATTAAATAAAATTATAATATTATTATATAATGGATTTATTTTATAGGTAAATAATAATTGGAATATTATTCCCATTATGGATATTATAAATTCTTCTTTTAGAGGTTTATTAATAAGGTCATTGAATTTTATTAAACATCCTAAAGGTAGAATTATTATTTCTTTTATTTTCCACTTTAAAGAAATACTAGCTAAAATATGGCCTAATTCATGGATTATAATTATAGTCATAAATATTATGTAATTATTAAAATATCCCATTAGAAATAGTATTAAAGTAAATAAATATGTAATTGGATGAATTCTAATTTTAAATATAATCTTCATAATTTAGAATTTTACCATCTTTTTTAAATACTAAATATAAGTAATTATCTGCTTCTCCTATAATTTTACCTTTTTCAATATAATCATATAATTTAACATTTACATTATTTATATTTCCATACCAAACATCTATTCCATTTGTTTGTTCTATAATAATTACATTTCCATAATTATCTTTAGTACCAATAAATACTACTATTCCACTTTCTTGATTAGGTATTGAGTAATTGTTATCTACTTTTAACTTTACCCCTTCATTATAGGATTCTTTTTGTTGATATGATATTTTTTCATTAAATACTGTTTTTTCATTGAATGTAGGTATTTCTATAATATTACTAAAATACTTATTATATAAATTACTTACTTTTGTAAAAGAAAAGTTTGTATTATATACATATCTATAAAAATTATTTTTAAAGCTTATATTTGATTTCATTAGTATTAACATAATAAGTGTGATTATTATTGTTATTAATAGTTTACTTAAAAATATTTTTATTTTATGCATATTATTCACCATTTAATTATATGAAAAAAACTAAGGCTTATGCCTTAGTTCCACATTCCCCACAGAATTTATCATTAGCACCTAATTCTGCACCACAATTAGTACAATGTTTAGGTCCTTGTGTTTCTATTTTAGTTCCACATTCTCCGCAGAATTTTCCTGTAACATTAGCTCCACAGTTTGGACAAGTTACTCCTGTTTTTGTTTCTGAATTTGTTTTTTGTGGTTCACTTTGCTGTTCTCCACCTTGCATATAGTTAAGGCCTCTGTCACCTGATGCTATGCCTCCAAAGGCATTTCCTGATGCCATATTCATCATACCAATTCCCATGAATCCATTAGCAGCACCATTAGAATTTTTACCAGCACTTTCAACTGCATTAGCATAAGCTCCAGTAAGAACACCTTGTTGTTGATATTGATCTCCACCAATTTCGTAATTTTTAACTTTTTCAGCTGATTCATCGTCAAGTGATACTGGTTCAAAGTTAATTGATACTAATTGAATTCCTCTATTACGAATGTTCTCATCAAATTTATTTTCTGCCATGATTTTTTTAATATCATTTGTTTTATTTTGAAGCTCTAATACTTCAACCTTATACTCATCACCACATAATCCATTCACTACACTAGCAATTGCAGAAATAATTTCAGAATGCATTTGAGATTCAAGTTTATCTTTTGTATATTCATCTGCAGTTCCAGCGATTTCTTGCATAAATGCAAATGGATCACATATTTTAAATGTATATGTACCATGAGCTCTAATTCCTACACTCATTCCCATTTCTTTTTTAGTTCTAGCATTTAACATTGGGTGGCCCCAGTCTTTACACATAATAGGAGTATTAGTTCCAAACTTATTATCTAATATTTCTTTAATATTAAAGAAGAATACTGCTTGTTGTTTTGCAGATGCTCCATTATATGTAAATCTTTGCCACATTTCTTTAAACATACCACCAAAATCTCCGGCAAATAATGATGGTGTACTTGATGAATCAAATGTAAATATACCTTCTTCTGCTGATGCATCTACGATACGACCATTATCATAGATAATTGCACATTGTCCTGGACCTACAATTATTGTAGAACCATTTGAAATAACTCCATTTGGTGTAGTGACTTTTTTCATTAAAATATTATTACCTAAATCTTCACAACGAATGGCCTCTTTCCATTGATCATGTAATGTACTTCCTACAGCTCCTACTGCCGCTTTAATTAAACCCATACCTTCACTCTCCTTTTAATAATCTTCACGATATGAACTCATGCACCAATTTTTTAGGTTTAAATCTTCTAAACCAGTATGACAATAATCACAAGTCTTATTTCCTAGTTTAGTAAGAGGTGCTCCACAATTTGGGCAATGAATTCCTATTACACGTGTATATTCTTTTACTTGGGTTATATCATATACATAAATAAATTCTACTGTATATCTTGTTTGTTTTTTATAATCAGAATAATTTTCTATTACTTTATTTCCTTTTTCTAATCTATAATAATATTCTAAGGAAGTTTGTACTGTTATAGTTGCTACTCCATCTTTTTTATTATATTTCTTTATGGCAAATGCATGAAACTTTATATCATCATATTTAACATTTATTTTGCTTGATTTATAATCAGCAATTATTTCTTTTAGTTGTGATTTTAATAGTGGTAAATCTTTAGTAACTTCTTTTTCTTCTAGTGTATTAAATATTGTTCTTAAACCAGTTTCTGCTTTATTATATAGTTCACTTTCATTAAAAGAGGGGAAATCTCTTTCAATGGATGGAACTAATAATTTTGTCATACCACTTATGTGTTTCTGATTATATTTTGCATCGTGACTACCTTTTTTTATTTCATCAATAATACTTTTTAAATTAACATCATTAAGTCCTAGTTTTCTGGCGCTTAATTTGATTTTACTCCATATTATGAGGAAAAGAATAAAGAAGAAACCTATTATTCCAATAATAGTTCCAAAAAAGATAACTAGTAATTTCATTTATGCATACCTCTCTATACATCTTATATTATATATTAATTTATAAATTATTACAAGTATTATTTTTAAATTTAGAGATGCTTATTCCATCGCCAATTTTTAGAAATTCTGTATCAAATTCTTCATTACTTTTTAAAAATTCTATATACTTTCTGATTTTTTTTACTAATTGTAATGTATTCCGATTATGAGTTTTACTATCATCTTCTACTAAGCCATGAAAAGATAGATTATCGGTTATGATTACTCCGTTTTTATCTAAATTTATTTTATATTTTTCAAAAAATTTTATATATTGGCTTTTAGCTGCATCTATAAATATTAAGTCATATTTACCATCTATATTTGTTTCTAAGGCATCACCATGTATTATATTTATTCTGTCTTCTAAATTATTATCTTTGATATTTTTTACTGCTTCTTTGTACATATTATTATCACGTTCGATAGTGGTTACTTCGATATCATTATTTATACTAGCGAAGCGAATTGCTGAATAACCGATTGCTGAACCTATTTCTAATATTTTTTTTACGTTATTATTTTTTATATATTCAAGTATATATTCGATACCACTATCTTGCATAATTGGTACATGGTTATTTTTTGCATATGTTTTTATTTTATCTAGTTGTATTCGTACCATAATCCTTCCTTCTTTAATTCTTGTATTTTTGCGTTATGTTCATTGATATTTTTGGTAAAATATGTTTTTTGATTCTTATCTGATACAAAGAAGTAATAATCATTTTCTTCTGGATAAAGAGAGGCTTTTATTGATTCTATACTTGGACTACATATTGGTCCTATTGGAAGCTTTCCTGCCATAGTACTTACTCTGGTATTATATCCGTTATCATCGTTTAATTCTGATGTACTTAAATCTCTTTCACTCATTCTTACTTTTGATCCATAATATGTTGTTACATCGCTACCTAAATTCATGTTACTATTTAATCTATTATATAATACTCCAGCAATAGAAGTTCTATCTTCTTCTGTTACTCCTTCAAGTTCTATAATTGAAGCGAGTGTTAGTACTTGATGAATTGTATAATCATTATTTTCTATTTTTTCTTTATATGCAGATAATTTTTTATCCATTTGATTTAATAATGTATTAAATATTGTTTCAACTGTTACATCTTTATTTTTAAATTGATATGTATCTGGATATAAATATCCTTCTAATTTATAATATAATTTATCATTTTTGATTTCTTCGGTTATGAACCAATATTTATCTATGATACTATTAATATATTCATCATTATTAAGTTGATTAATGATATCTTCTTCTGTATTATTTGTTTTAGTTGTTATAGTGTTTATTATATCATAGAAATTATAACCTTCTTTAAATGTAATGTTTACTACAGTTGGATCTATTGTATTATTAGATAATGTATCAATTATCTCTTGAACACTCATACTTTTTTTTAAATTATAAACTCCTGGTTTAATAGAGGATATTTTATTTAATTTTAAATATACTTTATACCAAAATTCTGATTTTATTAATCCCTTGTTATATAATTCATCTGAAATTGAATAAAATCTACTTCCTTCTTTTACTTCAAATTCAATTATTTTATTATCATTACTAACCGCTTTTATTCCATTATAATATAATAATACTCCTACACATACTAATATTACTATAATGGAAATCATCCCACTTATTCCTATTATTATTTTTTTCATACAAATAAAAGAGTAATAAATTACTCTTTATTTCCTCCTTCATTTGCTTTGTTTGCTTCATTTTGTAATTCTTCTAATATAGTTTCAATAATTTTCCATTCTTTATCTGATTCAATTGGAAGTAGTTTTGTTTCTTCTTCGTTTGGGTTATAAATTGATGCATATACTTTGGTATTTCCCTCTTCATCAAGAGTATTATCTGTATATACTATATAGTTTTTCTTTGTTTCATCAGATTCAAATGTAAATAATACTTCACATTCTACTTCTTTTCCTTCATCATTTGTAACTTTAAATGTCATTATTTCATCTTTCATAAATTTAGTCCTTTCTTCTATCTAAATATGTTTGAAGTATAATATTTGCAGCTAATGCATCTATTTTCTTTTTTCTTTTTTTTCGTGACATATCTGCTTCTAATAAATAATTGGTAGCTTCAACTGTACTTAATCTTTCATCTTGCATTATTACTTCAATTCTAAACCATTCAAATAATTTTTCTTTGAATTTTAATGTAGTTTCTCCTCTATCTCCTATTGTATTATTCATATTTTTAGGAAATCCTAGAATTATTTTTACAATGTTATATTCTTCTATAATTTTTTTTAGTTCTGGATATAATGAGTCATAATCACTATCTTTAAATCTTATGATTGTAAGTGTATTAGCAATTGTAAGTGTTGTATCACTAATTGATACTCCTAATGTTTTTGTTCCTAAATCTAATCCTAAATAGCGCATTAATTACTTAAATACTTTTTAACAATTACTTCTAGTATTTCTGTTCTTTCAAACTTCGTTATTTTATTTCTTGCTTCTTTATGACTTGAAATATATCCTGGATCTCCACTCATTAAATATCCAACAATTTGATTAATTGCATTATATCCTCTATCATCTAGAATGGTTGCAACTTCTTTAATTGTCTCTGCAATTAATTCTTCTTGAAAATCACTTGAATTGTATGTTTTTGTCTTATCCATAAAATCACGTCCTCTCTTATGAATTCAATTATATTTTATCATGCATATTTTACTTTGTAAAGAAACATTATACAAATTTGTCTAAATTTGACAAAAAAAGGTATTTTTTTACCTTTTTACGTTTCTTATTTTTATTAATAATACCATTATTGATAATAGCATAAATCCACATATTCCACTTAATAAATAAATGGTTGTTTTATATTTTTTGTTTTCTATTGTTAAATTATTTATTAATGCACTATCATATCTTTGAATACTAGACTCTTTTTTATCATATTTATACCATCCAATATTACCATTATCTACATTCATTCCATATATTAGGTAATAGTCACTATTTTTATCTTTTTGATAAGCTGTTATATTTACATCATTAATATCTATATTTGTCTTTTGATAATCTTGTGGAATATTTTTTGCATCCATTTCATATATTACTATATTATTATTAAATGATACTTCATTATATAATGTATATTTCCCATCTTCATAAATATATAAATTAATATTTCCTTTTTGATCTTTTATTCCAACTAAAGTATATCCTGTTACTTCACTATAATAAGTAGGAAGTTCTATAGTTTTTTCTTCTTCATCTATTTCATATTTATATTCCATTGTACTTGGTGAATAGTAACTACTTACTTGTGGAAGGGCATTTGCTTGTTTAACTAAACTTACATCTTTATCATTAATTCTAACTATAATTGGTTCTTCTTTAACATTAACATTTAATTTATATTCTTTTTGATATCCATTTTCTGCTGTTACTACAATGTTTAATGTGTTTAATCCTTCAAATACAGCTATTTCACCTATTCCATTAATTGATGCATTAGAGTCTTGTGGAGTTGCTTGAATATTTATAGTAGCAGTCCCTTCAGGAGCATTTACTGTATACTCTGTTGTACCAGGATCAAATGCTGGTTCTAATTCTAAATCTGAGATATTTAATGACTTTAATGAGTTATTTGATGATACTTGTTTTGGTGCTTGTTTTTCTACTACATTAATAGTAATAGATTTACTACCTAAATCGACATCATTTCCTGCACCATCAGAAAGTGATGATGATGATACTGTTATAGTTGCACTACCTGTTTTTTTGGCATTAAATGTAATTGAGCCATTTGGTTCTATCCATAATGAATTATTACCACTAGAAAGTACTGATGCATTGGAAGATGATATATTTACCCTTCCTGTTACATCACTACCTTTTACATATATTGTTACATTAGATCCAACTGTAACACTTTTTGAACTTGCACTTACACTAAAAGATGCAGCATTTATTTTTACGATTGGTATTAAGAATAATACCATAAAGAATAATAATTTTTTATACTTCATAAATTCCTCCTATTGACTTATATTATAAGTTCCCATTATATTATTTTTAATAAGTACATAATCACTTGCTTTTACGCTACCATCTCTATTTACATCTGCTGCTTTTAAGTATGCACCGTTTAATGATTTATTACCCATTATATGATTTTTAATGTTTACATAATCACTTGCTTTAATACTTCCATCACCATTGACATCACCAAATATAACTATATAGTATTCTTTTGTTTCATTACCACTTGTAATTGTTACTTTATCTCCAGTAGCAGCTCCACCATTTTTTTCAAATCCATTTGTGTCTTTAATTGATACGCTAACTCCAGATGTTACGCTTGCAATTTTATTTTTTATATCATTAGTATTAGTACCTATATTTATTCCGCTTAAGTAAGTACCATCTGATTTAATTCCTGATGCATTTACTACTTCGGATACTGCTACACTTTGAACTACTTGATTACTATTTCCATTATCTGGTACTGTTGTTCCTTGTTTATATATGGTTAATGTATATGTTCTTTTAGCTCCATTACCAGCTGTTACGTCTAGATTTACTTTGGTTGAATCTCCATTTAAATTAATAGTTCCGCCACCCGATACTTGAGATGTATTAGCTACTTTAACATAATCTATATTAACACTTGTAGTAGAAGATAATACTGTTACAGAATAATCTGTTTTAGCGCTATCAAATCCTGATACTAGTGCTCCATTTACTGTTATTTTTTTGAGCCAATTATTTGGATTTCCAGGATTTGGAAGAGATGTTTCATTTGATTGATCTTGCCATACTGTTACATAAAATTCAAAGTTAGCATTCTTATAGTTAGAATCTGTTTTATATGCTTTAAATATCATATTTCCTTCGGTTACTGGAGCAGATACATTTTGCATATATTGATGATTTGCCCAACAAGTACCTGTTGCATCCCACTTTTGTAAGTATAATGTATCTTGTCCATCATTTATATATCCATTAGCGACAAATTTTGCACCTTCAATGATTGCAATATATTCAGTATTCCAATTTCTACTTTGGGCATATTTAAGCCCATTAGTTATTACTTCTGAACTTGTTTTTCCATTTGCTTGAACGTTAAAATAATTATAATATCCTTCATAACCTGGATAAGTACCTGATACTAATGGTCCCTTGTTTCTTCCTTGTTCTAGACGCATACGGGCAGCTAGGAAGTAAGCATTTAGATTATTTACTTCAGCTGCTTCTTTTATTACTTCAGAATACAATTTTGTAGATCCTGGACAATTATTATTCCTCATAAAGGAATTCCCTAAAATACTTTCTATTCCTTCAATTGTGTAAGAACCACTATTATGATTTAAATTTTCAAAAGCAAATATATCTGATTCATTTAAAAAATTTAAAGAATTTAAATAATATCTTATTACATCTCTATTGGCTATATACCAAGATCCTCCACTGTATCCTTCAAATTCATTTGTGTAATAATTATATGACCATGAATCTGTAGATTTATATCCATCATATGAATCTACTAGACATCTATCTTTTATATTTCTATATGTATCATAATATTCAAGTTCTACCATTGTATTAAAGTTTAGGGTTGCTCCATAATTTTTTTTGGAACATATATATTGCCCATTAAAATTATCTGGTCTTTTAGCAACAAATATAGCATTTGGATATATATTATGAAGTGCTTGTATTTTACTTTTATAGCTATCTGGAAATTTATTTAATTCTTCTTCATAGTTTAAAGCACTTATTTTATTTATAGATATTATACTTAACAATATTAATAATAAATAAGAGATTTTTTTCTTCAAAGCATACCACCTCTACTTCTTATAATTATAGCAAATTTTTATTAAAAAGTATATAAGAAAAAGATAGGTATCTATCTTTTATAAATTCTAATATATTTGTCACCATATTTTTTTTCTTTAATAATGTTATAATTACTTTTAAATATTTCTGATTCATATTCACATACAATAATTCCATTAATATTTAGCAAGTCAAATTTTTCTATTAATTCAATACTTTTATTTATTAAGTTTAATTTATATGGTGGATCTAGGAATATTATATCAAATTTAATATTATTGTTTTTAAAATAATTTAATGCTTCTATATAGTCTTGTTTTAATATAATTACTTCTTCATTAATATTTTTAGTATTTTCTTTAATTATATGTATTAATTTTATATTATTATCTACAAAATAACATTTAGTTGAGCCATTAGAAATTGCTTCTATACCTAAAGAACCACTACCAGCAAATAAATCTAGTATTACACTATTTTTTAGATAGTTTTGGATACTCCCAAATAATGATTCTTTTACTCGATCCATGGTAGGTCTTGTACCTTGTATATCAAATCCTATTAAATTTTTTCCTTTATATTTACCACTTATTACACGCATATTTATCCCTCAGATATATTTTATCATAAATAATAATTATTTAAAAGCAGATAATACATTACTTAACATATCTACTGTATCTATTGCTTTTTTTATTTTATCAGTTGGTCTTAGATGATATTTAGTTTTTACTTCTTCTACAAATTCATTAAATTTATCTGGATTACGATTTAGTATTTTATACCAATAGGAGTTTTCATGGAGATATTTAAAATATATAGGATTACTTCTTAATTTAAATTGTAATTCGATATTCATTAGTCCTCAAAATGTTTATATATTGGTCTTGGTTTATATTCTTCTTTTGTTGTACTACTATCTTTTTTGGTAAAATCCTGAAATATTCCTAGAACTCGTTGAACACTACTTATTCCTTCTTGTAATCCATCTAAGTTAACTGTTTTTATGAAATTAATAAAATCAGTTAATGCTGCTCCAGTTGATAGATTTTTAATATCTTTTTTAATATCTTCTTTTAAATATTTATCCCATACTTTATCATCACTACCATATATATCATACATTTCATAAAATTTTTGCCATGTCATTTCATTATTATTTACATATTTAATTAATTGGGGATTCTTCTTTACAAATTCTTTAAATAATTCTTTAGACATATGACCACCTATTTAATTATATGAAACATTTTAAATTAATTAACATTAGTTAGGTATTTTTCATAAACATTTTTAAACTATTTTAATATGATATTATAGATAGGAGGTATTTTATGTATTATTATGGTGGATACCAAGGCTATGGCGGATACCCTTATGGAGGAGGATGCTGCAACCAAGGTGGTTATGGATATGGTACTGGATATGGAGCAGCTATTATCTTAGTATTCCTGGTCCTAGATAAATAAAAAACTATTAACTTTTGCGGTTAATAGTTTCTTTTAATTTAATGATAAGTATATAAAACCTTTTATATAAATGTAAAATTCAATTCTTTGAAAAAGTTATATTTAATTATTTAACTTTATTATTTCATTCTTTAAAATATCATCATTGTAACAATTTTTTATAAATTCTGGTCTAATATCCATATTTGAAATATTTTGGATATTATACCATTTATTAATTACATTATCTTTATCTAATGTTTTAAAATTATCTTTTTTATATAATTCAACACTATCAACTTTATAAACAAACAATAATTCATGAAAATTAATATTGTCATATTTGAAAAAATTCTCTACTACTTTAATCAATTTTATATCATTTATATTTAACTCTATTCCAGTTTCTTCTTTTACTTCTCTAATTATTGCTTGATTTGAGTCTTCTAATAAATGTACTCGTCCTCCAATCAAAGAATAATAATCATCTCTATCAGCTTTTTGAAGAAGAATTTTGTTATTATGAATTGCTAGAAGAGCAACACGGTAGTTAAATTTTATTGTCTTATCAACATTTAGATATGAAATATCATTTTTTTTCATATTTTTTCACCTTTCCGTTTTGTAATTTATATAAGCTATCAATATATTCTATTATATCTTCTAATGGTCCAACTACATATTTATAATTTTTATTTTTGTTTATTGCATTTAATAATTCCACTCTTTTTTTATATGTTTCTTGTGTTTCCATTGGTGGTATATAACCTATAGGATATCCTTTCTTATTAATAAATGTTGCAGCACTCCCTCTTATATGACTACTTGTATTTTGATAAAGTAGAAAATTATTACGCCAACTATCCCCGTTTGAAATTATCAATTTTTCTCTGTCATCTATTCTTAAATATATTATATTTTCTATAATTGTGGGGTTATATTCCTCTTCTATACCAATATCTCTTGCTATAACTGATATTTTGTTTATCCAACCATCAATATTATCATTATTAAATAATGGGAGAAGTTCTGGCATATTTTGTTTAACCGATAACAACCTTAAATTAATAAATTTTGTACCAGCAAATGCAATTATTTTATCACTAGACATTCCAATTAAAGTCATGTCATTACTTATTAATTTATAACCTCTACTTTGACATAATTTATATGCTAAACTTGTTTTGCCAGCTCCAGCATCACCTAATATTAAAGTTGCATTACCATCCTTAGTTACACATGCCGAATGACAAGAACAAATTCCCATTTGACCAAATTGTTTTTCTAAAAAATGAGATGCCAAATATAATATAATTGATTCATTTAATTCTTCAAAAGGATAATTAATAATCATTTTATTGCCATTTATTTTAATAGGACAAGATTTATCTTTTATATTATAATAAACAATTACATAATCATCATCTGTAAGTCGTTTTACTTTAGAAACTATTTTAGCATCATAAAATTCCATGTACTCTTTGTTTTTGATAAAATAATTTAATAAAGGGACACTACTTATATAAGTAACTTTAGCCCCTAGTATCGAAATAGTAAATTGCTCCATTTTTTCACCTAATATAGTTTGGTCGAATTTAAAATTTCATTCATAAAATTTTCATTAAATTCTTCTTCAATTATTTTTCTTATTTCATCTTCTTTTTCTTTACGATTGACACTTAAATAAAATAAATACGGTTTATAAATTGAGCCTCTATTTCTAGTTAAACAATATAATGTTGTTTTTATTCCTAATTCCGTATCAATTCTTTTTAAAGCTTTTTCACCCATAAAATTTAAAACACGTCCTGTATGATATCTTTCATTTTTACCACAAGGTGCTTCTACAGTATGTTCTCTAAATGTAGAAATAAATCCTTGAGCATTGTTTCCTCTTCCAACAATACCTTCTTCACCGCATTCTATACAGCTTCCTAAAACCAATGAATAGTTTCTATATTCTCCATTTGGCAATCTGTTAATTTCTATTTTATAAGTATAATTATTTGGATTTTTTATTTTACTTGCTACTTCATACAATCTTTTTTCATGTCTTTTAATTATTTGATCGTATTCATCTTTAGTATTATAAATATCTTTATACACTGGAACACAAAGTGTTGCAATTATTTCATTATTAATTCGACTAATCATCACTTTAATATCTTGACCAACATCATCAAATAAAGGATGAGCATACCCTCTTTTATCATATTTCCAAAAAGATTGTTCTAAATTAAAAGCCATTGTTTCACAAAAAGTTTTAGTTCCATGTAATACACATAACGAAGTATCAGCGGCAAATAATTCATTTGCATCAGGAACATCATTAATATCTCTAGGAGAATACCAGTGGTCTCTTTTAGAATATTGAGTACAATTAATAATAATGTTTAAATCTCTATCACAATCTATTCTAGGTATTATAGATTTTAAATACTTTTTAATAACAGGTATAAATAATTTTTTTAAATCAATTAATTCTCCATTCATTGTATTTGATACTCTACCATTTAGTTCTACTCTAATTGGATTATGTCTGACAATTTTATTATTTTCCAAAAGAAATAATCCTGCACCAATGTATAATTTATCAATATTATGATGCAAAATGCAACCAAAATGTTCCATACAATACTTCGAATAAACTCTAGAACATTCAAATGCAAGCTTATCAGCAATCGTATCTGGATGACCAATTCCTTTTCTTTCTACTATTTCAATATTTCTACTTTCTGGATCTTTATAATCATTTTCAATTTGTAATTCCATATTTCCTCCCATATAACTCTTTCATTAACTGTTTTTCCCAATTAGGATTGCTTTGATTTTTTAGCCAAAATGACACCGTTCTACAAACAAATATTTCTTTCATTTTAGCAATTAATTCTTCACTAGGATTTTCTATTTCATTAATATACTTATTTAATAAACTAAGCCAATAATTTAAAATTTCATTATAACTGTTTAATCTATTACTTTTACAAAATTGAAGATATTTTGTTTCTATATTTGAATGTTTTTGTAATTTTTTTATTTCATATTCATAACATTTATAATTTATTATTTTTTTATTATTATAATATGGATATAGTCTACAAGTTTCTGAAAATCCTCTCAAAACACTTTCAAAAATATCTTCCATTTTTAATAAACTAGGATTATGTATTTTATATCCTAATTCTACTTCCTCTATTTTTAAATTATTAACTATCGCTGTTACAACCATAAAAATATCAATTCCATACATTAGAATATTAGGGGTAAATTTCTTTTGTAAAATTATCTCTATAAATTTTCTATTAAAACCATAATCACCACCAATAGGTTGTCGGATAAATATTCCATATTTTTCATATAAAACAGGACATATGAAATGATTAGTTGTATTTCCTTCTTGATAATTTCTTTTGTATTTTGGAAGTATAAAATCAATTCCATTTTTTAAAAATTCATAATATTTTTCAATCCATGTACTATCAATTGATTTTAAATCTGAGTCAAAAGTGAAAGCATAATCTATATCATTTTGTAAACAATAGTTAAAAAAATTAAGAAGATTAATTCCTTTACCTTTTCGTAAATCAACAAGAGAAATCTTTTCATGTTGAGTTTTTGTCTTATTGAATAATACATTTGTCTCATCAGGACTACAATTATCACAATTTACTATAACAGCAGAAACTTCTTCTATTTTTGTTAATCCATCATCTATAATTTGTGTTATTTTTTGAATATTGTCTTTTTCGTTATAGCTTGGCAAACAGACTGCAATTTTAATCATATTTTACATCACCTATTTTAATAATATATAAAAGAATTATTTTCTAAAAATCAATTTAAAACTATATTATCATCTAAAATATTACATGTCAATTAAATACAATAATATTGTTATTTTTATGCACGAAATGGTTTTTTATTTGTATAAAATATTCTAAATACATAAAATTATACAAGTATATTATCATTTAATACAATTATTCCTAGTTTTTATAACAAATAACAATTATTTTACATTCATAATTTTATATTTATCATTAAAAACAAAATGATTTTCAATATAAAAAAAGATAAAAATGAATTGTATTATAAGGCTTTTTCAATTATTTTATCTTTACGCTTAAGGCATACCAAGGCTATGGCGGATACCCTTATGGAGGAGGATGCTGCAACCAAGGTGGTTATGGATATGGTACTGGATATGGAGCAGCTATTATCTTAGTATTGAGCTTTTACCCCAGGACCTGGTCCTAGATAAATAAAAAACTATTAACTTTGTGTTAATAGTTTTTATCTTTTTACTAAGACTTTATCTCCAACTTCTACTTCATTTGCTAAAGCCATTACTTCATTATAAGGGCAATTTATACATCCATGACTTCCATCATATGTATAAATATCTCCGCCAAAATATGATCTCCAAGTTGCATCATGAATTCCTTCTCCACCATTAAATCCCATAAATACATTAACCATTACATCCCAAGTGTCACCTACTAATTCAGCATTATAACTTTTACTATAAATATTAAATAATCCTTCTCCTGTTGGATGATAAAAGTTTAGATTTTCATTTCCTGTTACAACTGAGAATTCCATTTGTTTTTGGTTATTTTTATATAAACTAAGTGTTTGATCTGATTTATCTACTATTATTGCTGGCTGTGGAATTACAGAAGCTGATATAGAATCTACATATCCATTATATCCCTCTGTTTCAACATATAATGCATTATCTTCTTGATTTAATATTTGTGCAGATTCTAATGATGGTATATCCATTATTTTATCTGTTAATTCTGAATCACTATATAATGTTGTTCCATATGGAAAATAACATATATTAGATTCATTTAAATCAACTTTAGAATGTTCTATTTCTTCTGTATAATCTTTAGACACATATGCTTTATTTCCTTCATATTCTACTATATACCAATTTCCTACATATCCTAGTTTTTTTATTACATTTCCTTCATAAAGTGTTGATAAAATAGTAGATTCTGTATTTGGTTCAAGTCTTATATTTACTGTATATAAAGCTCTTATATAATTTGAATCATCTGTTAATACTTCTTCTGGTTCTTCAATATTGTTTTCTAATTCGTATGATTCTTCTATACTTGGTTCTTCACTTATTTCTTCTATACTTGGTTCTTCTTCGATACTAGTTTCTTCAACTATTTCTTCTTTAGATTCTTCTGATACTTCAGATGATTCTTCAATACTAGTTTCTTCTTTACTTGCTTCTACTTGACTTGATTTTTCTTTACTAGATTCTTCTATAGATGGATCTATTTTACTACTTTGTTTATATGAAGATTCTTCTATACTTTCTTCATTTTTAGATGTAATATTACCAGTTATAGAGCATCCTGTTAATAATATATTACCACTTACTAAAAGAGCTAATAACTTTTTTCTCATTTTAAATTTTTTCATTTTTTTCATCCCCAAGTTGGTATTATACATCAATAACTAGTTAATTGCAAATTAATAATTTTTGAATATAAAAACTATTAACCAAAATAGTTAATAGTTTTAGTAATTATGATTCTAATTCTATTAATTGCTTAAAAACATTATTATAATCAGCATTAATCATTTCAACTAATGGTTCTAATTTATAATTTTTAAACCTATTTACAAAATCTTTATAAGATGAAAGGAAGAACTCATGATAATCTATTAAGATGTTATCTATACAATTTACTCCTATCTTATTTAAAAATGTAATAATTTTTTTAATTTCATATTCATTACAGTTTAAAGAGTATTGAATATTATCTGAACATTCTTTTTGTAATTCATCAATTGTTGATTGTTTGATGTTTGATTCTAATAAGAAATCTAACATTATATACCACGACTCCTCTCTCCTTCGGACATACTCATCTGTCCAAATGAGCTTACCCATTGTTTTACAGTATTACGAATTATTCCATATTCATAATTAGTTATTATACTATCTTTAAGTAAAGCTGTCATTATAACTGCAGTTTTTTCTTTTTCTGACATTTCATCATTAATCCAGCAATTATTTTGTTTTAATAATGAGCATAATCTTATTACCTTTTGTCGTGAAATTTTAATTGAGAATCCTAAACTATAATTATTTTCTGAATTACTTATTTCATAAGTATTGTTATCCACTTTAATATTTCTTCCGTTAAATGTTGCATTTTCTATCATTTTAAAATATTTATCATTTTCTGTTTCGGGATTTATAATATTTTTTTGATAATCTTGTACAAATGCTTTTGTTATTTTAGCAGATAATATTTTTGATTCTTCTATTTCTGCATTATCATTTTGATTATTATATAAAATGTTAAATATATCATCTACTGATTTTTCATGTAATTTTAAATAATGATCATATAATCTATGTTTTGCAACTGATAAATTATCACTTCTAAATACTATTTTATGAGAATAAGGTAAATTTCTTAATTTAGCAAATATTTCGTCTGGAATATAATTTATAACTTCATCTTGATAAATATTATCTATATAGCCCTTTTCAGTTGATCGTGACATTCCATGGAAAATTTTATCTTCATCTGTTAATGATTTACTTAATCCCTTTCCACGTGATGGAGTTATTTTTTCTCCTAAAATCATTGCTAATTTAATTTTATACCATCTAAATTTTGTATATAAAAATTTATGCATATAATAATTATTTTCTTTTAATATATTAAATAATCCAGCTTCTACGAAACGATCAAGTACATATTCTACATGACTTCCTTGTGCGGCCATTAATGCATTTGGCAATTCATTTTCTGAAATAAGACCATACTTTTGCATTAATTCAAGATTTTTAGTTATACGTTCATTTGATTCTTGTAAAAACTCTTTAAAACCATCTCCATCTTTATGAATTGCAAAACTATAATCTGTAATTTTATTTTCATCATTCAATATTATTCTTCCACTGTTTTTTAATAGTTCTAAATTTTTGAAAAAGTTTTCAAAGCTTCCTGGTGGTTTAATAATTGATCCATTTGTTTTTGATAGTACTTTCTTATTTCTATGATGGATTTTAAATGCATAATCATTTTTTCCTTTAAAGAATATTGAAGGAAATTCTAATAAGGTTGAAAGGGTACAACTATTATATTCAAGAAATTTACTTATACCATCTATTGCATCTTGATCATAGAATATTATAATGTTTATTATTGCTTTTATATTATGATCACAGAAATCATTTTGTTTAATGTTATATTTTTGAAAAAATTCTAAAACTTTTCTAGCATTATCTATTTTAGCAAATTTTTTCATTTGAACAATTCCTTTTGACTTAAATATTTTTTCATTATATGGATAATTATATTTTTTAAATAATTCTTCTAATTGTTTATTTATTTCTTCTGGATGTTCATTTTCTTCTATTAATACATTATAATTTTTTTTGTTGCTAGTTTCTGATGTTTTTGTTTCTAATTGATTATTATTACTATTTAATGCGATAAAGGTATTAAATTCTATTGCTTCATTAATAGATATTTTTTTATTAAAATAGCAATTTTGAATAAAGTCGAATATAATTTCTGGATTATTGCCATTTTCTATTGAGTCAATAAGCATATTATATTTATTATTCTGATCTAAATAATATTGATATTCTTTATTAATTATATTTATACATTCATTTATATAATTTTTAATTTCATTATCTATTTCAGTTTTAATTCCTACATATCTAGATGCAGATTGTAAATATGTAAAGTTTGTTTGTATTTCTTTATTTTGCATAAATTCTATATTTAGTGGAAATATACTTTTAATTAAATTTAGATCATTTTTACAATTGGATAATTTTTCTATAAGTTCTTTATATTTACCAATTAATTTCCCAATTGTTGGGTCATATGATTCTTTTATGAGGCGCAATAAACTACTATTTATGTTCATGACTTTCACCTCCGATTCCTATTTCTTCAAAATCAAAATATGATTGTTTTTCAGATAATTCTTTTAATACTTTTTTTGATTTTTCAACGTATTTTTCAAATATAGTAAGATCTTCATCTGATAATATTTTTTTCAATTTTGGTTTTTTATTCATTTTTGTTTTTCTATAATCTTCATAAAAAATACTTAGTAATTCAATTCCTTCTACATCATATCTGCTTAAGCAATAGTTATATAAGTCAAAATCGGCTTTTTTAATAGCAGCTCCTATATTAATATATATTAATAATTTTTCAGTGTTTATATCATAATTTGGATAATACTTTGTTATTATTGGTATAAGTTGTTCATACAAAGGATTATCACGTTCTATTGTAATTAATTGTTCGGCATATCTCACATAACTTCTCTTTTTTGGCCTTATTCGATGCATACTTGTAGGATTGTCTCTATCTGCATTATAACCCTTTCTAGGATTTTTCTTACTTCTATAAATTATATCATCTACTTTGCTCTTTGGTTTACTGCCATTAGTTAAATTATCATTTAATGTTTCTGGCTTACCATCAAAAAATAGATCTTTTATTAATTTATTAACTTCTTCCATGCAAGTATAATTATTAACTACATCTTGAAGATCTTTTTCAATAAAAGGTTCTTTACCAAATAAATTGTCTATTATAGCAGGTTGACCATTTATTTCATCAAATAATGTTATAGTTTTAATTTTTCTAATTTTCTTTTCATCTTTATTTAAATCTTTTTGAACTATTAAATAGAAATCATTTACATCATTAACTATTGTACTATTTTGTGGAATTATAATATATTTATTAATTTCTTCTTCAAAAGTTGTAATTTTATTTTGAATTTTATAATAAATATAACTTCTATTATCTAGATTAAGACTATTAATTTCTTCTATCTTTTTTAATAAATCTTTTTTTATTATTTGACTATTTTCATATTCATTAACAATATTTTGTAATTCTATAAAGTTTCCTTCTATCTCTTCATCTGAAAATTTTAAATCATTTATTCGATTGATTAAATATCCTATTTTAGCACACATATATTCAAGATCAATGTATAAATTATCTGGAAATTCTTTTATATATGCTTCATATTCATTATTTATGAAAATACTAATTTTTAAATCTGGAAATTTTTTTATAATGTCATTGCAATATTGAATATATTGTTTTCTTTGATTACTTATGTTTATATTAGGTAATTGTGATTTTACTTCTTCTATGGCTTCTTGCTCTACTGTGCTTGCATTTTCTTCAAATGATTCTACTTCATTTGATTCTTCTTCACTTAAATCTTCAATTATATTTCCTTGATTTTCATTTGTTGTTTTTTCTAATTGTTTATTATTAACATATTGTTCACATATATTTCTGCTTATAATAAACTTAATATCGTCTTCTATATCTAACTCATTTAACGATATCATCAATTCTTGAAATTTTTCTTTATCTAATTTTATAGTATCATTCTGATAATTAATTATATTAATTATAATTTCTAATTGATTTTTTATTACATTTATTTCTGTTTGATATTCATTATTTCTTTCATTAATGGTACTATTTATATTGATTATTACATCATTAATTAGTGTATTTATATGATTAAAGATTTCTTTAAAGCTATCATTTTTATTGAAAAATTTATAATTTTTACAATGTTCATTTATTTCATCAAAATTGTTAATGCCATTACTTAATAGTAATCTATTTAATTCTTCTTCTGATAATTGAATAAATTCATCAAAGCTTATTTTTTTTGTTAATTTATCTTCTAATTGTTTTATTCTATTTCTATATTCTTTTTCTTTATTTTTTAAGAACTCTTCTAAATTTATTTTTTCCATGCTATCATTTTCCTTTATAAATATTTTTGATTTGTATTTTCATCTATTAATTCTTCATCATAATATTCATCTATTATTTCATTATAATAATTTACAAATTCCTTATATAAGTATATTTTCATATTAAGTTTTACTTCTAATTCTATAATATATTTAATAATTTCTTCTTGTATTTTATATAAATATGTTTTATCTATATTTTCATCATCTTCTATGCTATTTAATGATAAAATATAACTAAATAATGATTCATTTTCTTTTGATATTTCGTTGTTTTGAATATAATTTTTTATTCTTTTAATTTCTATATTTATTTTAGAACTAATGTCTTCTGCATTACCTTTTTTATAAATATTATTTTCAACCTCTTCATAGTTATTTATACTAGTTATTTTTAAATAATTATTATGTGTTATTAAGATGTATTTTCTTTCTTCTTGGGATAAATTACCCATTAGTATTTTGTTTATTTTTAAATTTCCCATATCTATACTCCTCTCTATTATAATGATAGCATTTTTTTGTTAATTTATCAATGTTCTATTTATTCTTCTTTGGCCTTATTTTTTGTCTAAGTTTGTATTTACCTGTTTCTGCTTCTTCAATCGCACTTAATACTCTATCATCATATCCTAATTCATTAATTAATTCTAATTTGTAATTTTTAAGTATTTTAATAATACTTTTTAAGATCATTTGTCTTACTGCTTCGCCACTCATTTTCAATTGTTTTGCAATTAAATCATTACTCATTACATTTCCATCAAAGCCAAATCTTTTTCTAAGTGCAAATTTTTCTTTATCTGTTAGTATAGTATTATTTAGAAAAATTTTATTAATAAATTCTATAAATTCTTTGTTTATTAAAATATCATCTAAATTATCGTCATTACTTGGTATAAAATCTTGTAGTTCACTTGTTTCTGATTCACCAACTTGACTATAGATACTAACAATATTGTATTCTGTTTTTAATAATTCAATTATTTTTTCTTTACTAAATGATGTTTCTATACTTATTTCTTCTAAGGTTGGTTTTCTATTTAGTTCAGAATATAATTTATAATAAATTCTTTTCACTTTTAATAGTTCGCGATTAGCTCGATATGAAAGTTTAATACTTTTAGATTGTTCTACTATGTAATACCTTATTTTTTGGTTTATCCAATATGTGGCATAAGTTGCAAATCTGTATCCTTTTGTATAATCAAATTTATCTACTGCATATATTAATCCAAAATTACCTTCTTGAATTAAGTCTAATATATCTATATTATTGGAATATTTATATGAATAGTCTTTGGCAATTGATACAACTAATCTTTGATTACTTTCAATTAATTTATTTTTTGCTGATAAGTCTCCAGATAGTATTTTTTTAGCTAATTCTATTTCTTCTTTTTCTGAAAGTAGTGGTATTTTGTTTATTTCTTTAATATACTGATTATAAGCCATTAAGTCATTATTTTCTATTATATCATCTATATTAATATTGTTAGTTTTTAAGAATGCCATTTTTAGTTGTTTTAGAAAGATATCTTGATACTCAATTTCTTCATCTTTAAATAACATATTTAATATTTGATATAGTTTTTTATTTTTTTTAATTACTTCTATTATTATCTCTTCTAGATTATCATAATTTATATTATTAAATACAATTTTTAATTTTGCTAGTTCATATATATTTTCTTCAATTGTATCATAAACTTCAAGTTTTTCTTTTATATATTCACTTATTATATTAATTTTATCTTCATCCAGCATTATACTTTTCTTCCTTTCTTCAAAACTCTTTCATGTATATCATCATAGTATGTGGCAGCATTTTTAATGTGTTTAGATTTTCTTAATTTTTTTAATCCATGTTTAAATGTTTGTTCTGCCCATTGTTTTGTAAAACCAAATTCATCAGCTATTCCTTGATATGTACTTTCTTTTCCATATATACCTAATTTTTTAGTGATAACTAGATATTCATTTTCAGTAATTATTTCATCTATTAAAGATTGTTTTAATGCATTAAGTAATTCTTTATATGCAATATTATCAAAATAGTCATTTTCTATATTTTCATCTGAAGGAATAAAATCTCCAATTGTGGTATCTTCATCTTCGCCTACTAATCTATCTAAACTATCTAATTGTTTAGGTGCTAAGACAAGTGTTTTTATTGTTTCTGTGCTTAAACCAGTCTTTTCTGATAATTCTTTAATATTTCCTTGCTTTCCTTCGTTTTCTAAAATATTTTTTGCTTTTTCTATTTGTCTTAATTTCTCTGTTGAATGAAGTGGTATTCTTACTATTTGGTATTTATTAATTATTGATCTAGTTATTTTTTGTCTAATCCACCAAGTTGCATATGTTGAAAATTTATATCCTTTGGATATATCAAATTTATCAAGAGCATGCATTAGTCCAATTGTTCCTTCATCTACCATATCTAAAAAATCACATCTATAATCATGATAACTATTATGTATTGTTTTTGCTATATTTACTACTAATCTTAAATAACATTCAGAGAATAGTGGTTTTAAATTTTCTTCTCCGTTTTTTATTCTTACTAATAAATCATATTTTTCTTCTTCTGTTAACTCTATACAATTTCTTAAATCATTAAAAAAATATTGGCTAATACTATCTGCACTTTCTTTATAGCTTTCGTCTTCAATTATTTCTATATCATTAGATATACAATAGGTATCTATTAACGATAATATAAATTCATCTCTTATTTTAGATACTTTATTGTAGGATAATAAGTTTTCAACTATAGCTTTAATTTTTATGTTTGAGGATATTATTTGTATTGTAGTATTAATTAAATTATCATTTTGAGGATCTCTGAAAAATATTTCTAATTTTTTTAGTTCATTTATATTATTTGAAGTATCATTACTTGTTTCAATATTTGTTTCTATAAAATTATTTACTATTTTTTCTATTGATATTTTATATTTTATTTTTCCTTTAAGAATATTTTTTATATATTCACTAAAAAAAATTAAAATATCATTTTGTTTTTTTAATTTATTTTTTACTATTAAATTGTTTATATCGTCTTTAGAAAATTCCATATATAAATATTTATTTTGAATTTCTGAAATAATATTATTATCATTACACATGAATATTATCCCTTCCTTTTTATTAATAGATATTATAGCAAATTATATTTAAAATGCAAATTAAAAAGATATCAAAATTATACTTTTTCGATATCTTCAAATCCTACTTCTACAATTGTTTCTTGGCCAAATAAATCAAGGGCTACTTCTATTACTTGATTAGCCATATCAATTTTGTTTACTTTACCAAACATGTTAGCAAATGCACCTTTTAATACTTTAATTGATGTACCTACTTCAAGTTCACTTTCTACATCTATTCTACTCATTCCCATGCTACCTAGAATTTTATCTACTTCTTCTTTTGTTAATGGGAATGGTTTTGCTCCTTTACCAGATGAACCAATAAATCCTGTTACACCTGGAGTATTACGTACGACAAACCATGCTTCATCAGTCATAATCATTTCAACTAGAATATAACCTGGAAACATTTTAGAATCTTTTTCTACTTCTTTACCATTTTTTACTACTACTTCTTTTTGTGATGGAACTACTACACGAAAGATATAGTCTTCCATACCCATGGAACTAGCACGCATTTCTAGTTTTTCTTTTACTTTATTCTCATGTCCAGAATAAGTGTTTACAACATACCATTCTTTTTCCATTAACCGAACACCTTCACTAATGTACCTAGAACAGCATCAATTCCTACAAAGAATAGCATAAAGAAACAGATAATACAAATCGTTGATACTGAATATACAATCATTTCTTTCTTTTTAGGCCATCTTACTTTTTTTAATTCTTTTTTAATTCCAATAATAAATCTTGCTAATTTTTTCATATTTCACCTCATATTTATTTAAAATAAAAACACTTCTCTGTGTCTAGATAAATATTAACACAAATATATAATAAAGTCAATATGTTGATAAAGAAAAACAGCTTATAATTTAATTCTTAAATTATGAGATTCTTCTTTATATAAATCTATAATAACATCTCTTAAATGATATTCTTCTAGTTCAGATATGGTGAATGAATCTTTTTTTAAATGGTAAGAAAAACTATTTAATACACATATTAAGTCTTCATCTTTTATAGTATATAAAGTAATATCATCTAATTTTAATAACCATTTATTTTGTATTTTAATTACATTAGCTGTATTATTTATAACTTTGTCAATTGATATAAATTCTGTTTTATTAGTTTCTCTTGGCTTTTCTTTTTTTACATAACTTTCTGGATTAACTCTTCTATCACTTGTTATTCCACCTACTCTAATTTCAAAGTGTAAATGTTCTCCTGTAGTAGGTCCAGAATTTTCCAATATACCTATTACTTGGCCTTGTTTTACTTCATCGCCGGCTTTTACTGTAATTGTATTTTCTTTTAAATGGGCATACAAAGTATAATTACCATCAGCATGTCCTATGATAACATAATTTCCATAATTAGTTGATTCTAAATCATTTTGAATATAATCAATTCTATCTATTTCTCTTGGATATATTACAACTCCTGATTTAGAAGCTATAATATTTGTTTTTTCTTCATTTGTTGTTACTATATCAATTGCTTCATGAATATCATCTCTTACGCTTTTTGATAAGATATCATTTCTTGGTAAAAATTTTTTAACAATTGTTGATTCAACTGGAAATTTTGAAGCAACTATTTTACCATTTTCTTCATATGTTTCTATGCTTCCTATTGGCCACCAATATTCTTCATTATCTTCTACTTCATCTGTTATATTTGAAATAGCAATACTTGTTAGATTATCATATTTTGTTGGTTCTGCTGTTTTAATTTTAGTGCATCTAGAAAAAGATGATATAGTAATTCCTGCTCCTATAAGAGCAAATACTCTTTTTAAATTTTTAATTTTTAACACTAAAAATTCCCCCTTTATGGGGGATTATGTTACTACTTTTTATCTGTTTTGTCAATTTTATCAATGTAGAAATAAAATTTGGTACCTTTACTTTTTTTTGATTCTACTCCATATTTAAAGTGATGTAGTTCTAATATGTTTTTTACTATAGATAAACCTAGACCAGTTCCATGAGTTACTCGATGGTATTGTTTATCTATTTTATAATATTTATCCCAGATATGTTTTAGATTTTCTGAATCAATTCCTTTACCTGTATCTACTACTTCTATTAATACTGTTTTTTTACTATTTTTAACATATATATCAACTACTTTATCATCACCTGTATAGTTAATTGCATTATTAATTAAATTATAGATAACTTGTTCTATTCTTTTAATATCAGCTTTTACAATATAATCATTATCAATATGTAAATTAATATTATATCCTTCTTTATCTACTAAAATGTGATATTTAGATATTACACTATTCATTAAATCGGTTAAATTAAATGTTTCAATATTTAGATTTATGGTATTTGATTGATATGATGATACATCTAATATATCTTGAACTAGTAAGTTTAATCTATCTACTTCACTAATAATAACATCTAGGTTTTTGTTTCTTTTTTCTTCATTATTATATGTTAAATCTTTAACCATTTCAGCATTAGCTTTTATTAGTGTTAATGGAGTTTTTAAATCATGGGATACATTAGCCATTAATTCTCTTCTAAGTTCATCGGTTTTAGCTAGTTCTTGAGCTGTACTATTTAATGTATTTGATAATTCTTTTAATTCTTGGATATCACTTACATTAAAATCAATATAATAATTCCCTTTACCCATTTCTTTAGATTTTTCACTTAGTTTTATTATTGGTTTAGATATACGTTTTGATACAAAGTAGGCAATTATAAATGATAATATAAATACTCCTATGGTTACATATTTATACTGACTTACAAGTACTCCAATTGTTGAATTAATGGGATCTAATGATGTACTTATAAAGGCATATGAATCATTATCTATTTTGATTCCTTGTACTAATACATTTGATTCATAGAAAGGGTTTCTTATTGTATATTCTATTTTTCTTTTATTACTTTTTATAAATACTTCTCTTTTATTAGTATAATCTTTATCTCGATTATTAAGCATACATCCATGATTAATATTACCTGATGTATATACTAATTCATCACTTGAAAAAATTTCTATACAAACATCATTATTATAAGATAGTAAATCTAATTCATCTACATTTTCAAGTAGGTCATCAATATTTTTTATTTTATTTGTTACGTTTTTTACATTATTACTTTTAGTCCATTCATAGTAGGTATCTAAGCATAATACTTGTATTACCCAAAGGGATACTAATATTATTAAAGAAAAAAGGATAAAGTATAACCAAATATTAAATCTTAAACTATTTTTCTTCAAATTTATATCCCATTCCTCTTACTGTTACTATTAAGTCACGATAATCGCCTAAATTATTTCTTAGCATTTTTATATGGGTATCAACTGTTCTATCATCACCAAAGAAATCATATCCCCATATTTTACTTAGTAATGTTTCTCTTGATAGGGCTATTCCTTTATTTTGAATGAAGTAACATAATATTTCATATTCTTTAGGTGTTAATTTTATTTCTTTATTATCTATTGTTACTTTATGTCCTAGATAATCTATTTCTAATTTATCATAGATATATTTATCATTGCTATTTTTATTACGATTGGTTATGGCTTTAATACGAGCAATTAATTCTTTAGGACTAAATGGTTTAGTTAAGTAATCATCTACTCCTAGTTCAAATCCTAGTAATTTATCATATTCTTCACTTCTGGCTGATAGCATTATTACTGGTATTTGATAATTTGTTCTAATTTCTCTTAATGTTGAATATCCATCCATTTTAGGCATCATTATATCTAAAACTATTATGTCTACTTCATTATCTTTTAAGATATTTATTGCTTCATAACCGTTTTCTGCTTCTAGGACATCAAAATGTTCAAATAGGCAGTATTCTTTAATTACTTCTCTTATTCCTATTTCATCATCTACTACTAATACTTTCATAAAATCCCTCTTCCTACTAATATAATTACATATAAATGTGTAATTAAGGTGAAAAAATATAATTATTCATTAAAAAGTTTAAAATATTCTCCACTATCTAGATATAATACTCCTTTAGCATTATTAAAGGTTTTAACTATTTCTAAGTAATTATTGATTCTTTCAAATTTATTAAGTGTTAAATATACATAGTTACCATCATTCATGGTTAAATAGAATCTTTTTTTATCAATATCATTAGGGTCATATTTTATTTCTGATATTTGACTCATGGTATTAGAATCTATTTTACTCATTTTTTCAAGAAATTCATCATATATATCGACACTTATTTCGTTGGTAACTACTACTACATTATAATTACCATTAACTTTTTTTCCATCTTTTAATATTACTTTATTCATAACTTGATAATAGAATAATGGTTTATTTTCTTCTACATAAATATATACTTCGTTAAGAAGTCCTTTTTTTTCTACTTTAGCTTTTTTTATTAAGTCATTTTTTTCTAATCTTTCTTTTATTTCTTTACAACTATTATCCATTGTTTTAGGATATTTTTCTAATTTAGCTAGTTTTATTATTTCATAATCACTTAATAATTCATTATCTATTACATATATATTGGTTATTTTTATTTGAAATAAATAATAAATACATAATGAAATTACTATAATAAAGAGAAAACTTATTAAGATAGCTTTTGTTTTTAGTTTTCTCTTTTTTACCACTCTTTTATTCTTATTATTCAATGAAATCACCTATTTCACAAATTCTTGTTCTACTTTTAAATCTATATTATATTCTTTTTTTATTTTATCTTTTATTTCCATAATTAGTTTTTTTATGTCTTCTCCTTTAGCATGGCCAGTATTTATTATAAAGTTAGCATGTTTTTCACTGACCTTTGCATCTCCAATACTTTTACCTTTATAGCCAATGTTTTCTATTAATCTGCCGGCAAAATCTCCTTCAGGATTTCTAAATACTGATCCAGCACTAGGATACTCTAATGGTTGAGATTCTATTCTTCTTACTTTTCGGTCATTAATTACTTCCATTATTTCTTGTGGATTTCCTTTTTTTAAATATAGTGTTGCTTCTAGGCAGATATAATCTGGATTTTGTTGAAGAAAAGATGTTCTATAATGAAATTCTAATTCTTTATTTTCTAATATTTCTACTTCTAAATTAGGATTTAGTACTTTAATACTAGATACAACATATCCCATATCACTTTTATAAGCACCAGCATTCATATATACTGCTCCACCGATTGTACCAGGTATACCGGTTGCAAATTCAAGTCCAGTAAGTCCCATTCTACTTACACGAAGTGCTAGTTTCATTAAAGAGTAACCTGCTCCAACTGTTATACGTGTTCCAACTATTTCTAAATTTTGAAAACTATCAAGTTTAATTAGTATTCCATCATAATTTGAATCAAATATTAAGTTAGAGCCATTACCTATTATTTTATATTTTATTTCTTTTTCTCTTAAATATTTAAGTAATTTTATTAATCCATTAATATCATCTGGAATTACTAAGCAATATCCAGTTCCTTCTAGTTTATAAGTTGTATAATCTTTAAGATTAATATTACTTAATACTTCACCAATATTCAAATTTTCTATTTCTTTTATTATATTCATATTAATCACTCACTAATTTCTTTATTTCTTCATAAATTAAAGAAGCGCTATTATCTATTTTTAATTTATTAAGATTATTTTTTAAATTATTATATTTTTCTTGATTGTTTAATAAATTATCTATTTCTTTTATTAAGATATCATCTTGTAAATTTTTTTCTTCTATTATTATTCCTGCTTCATTATTTACTAAATCCATGGCATTTTTAAATTGGTGATTATTTGGAACATATGGGCTTGGTATTAAGATTGAAGGAAGGTTTAGGGCAATTATTTCACTTAGGGTTGATGCTCCGGCACGGGTTACTATGATATCAGTTTTTTTCATGATACGAGTAAGTCCATCAACATATGGTACTACTTTTACATTGCCGGGAAATTTATTTTTTATAATATTATCATAATCATTTTTACCGGTTACAAATAATACTTCATAGTCTTTATTTTTAAATTTGTCTTTGATATTTACTATATAATTATTGATGGTGGTTGCTCCTAATGATCCCATGACAATTAGTACTAGTTTTTTATCTTTAGATAGTCCTAATTTGGTTTTATCCATAGCTATTTTTTTTACTGCATCCTCACCACATGGATTTCCTGTAAAAACTACTTTTTCTTTTGGAAATGCATCTAGGCTAGATTTTAATGATACACATATTCTATCTACTTTTTTCATTAAAAATTTATTAGACATACCTGGAATACAGTTTTGTTCATGAATTAGAGTTTTTATTCCTAGGGAATGCGCAACACTTAGGACAGGAGCTGTTACATAGCCTCCAAATCCTAAGACAATATCTGGTTTAAATTCTTTTATTAGTTTTTTACACTTTTTTTTACTTTTAATTAAGCATTTTAAAACTTTAAAATTTTTTAAGATATTTTTTCTATTAAATCCATATATTTCTATAGTTTCAAAAGGAATATTATATTTAGGTATGATATCTTTTTCCATACGATTATGAGTACCAATATATAAAAATTCGCTATTTGGTTCTTTTTCCTTTATTTTATTTATCATGGCAAGAGCAGGATATATATGACCACCTGTTCCTCCTGCAGTTACAATAACCCTCATTTAATCACCTTTTCTAATATATTATACCATAATTATATTCGAATACAATCATTTATATATATTAAAAAGATAGAAATTATTCTATCTTTACATGTTTTTATTATTTCTTTTTTACTAGTACCCAATAGTTAATTTAATTCTTTTTTAATTTATTTATTTCTTCAATACTTAAACCGGTTATTTTTGAAATTAAATCTATATCCATATTTTCCTTAATCATATTAATAGCTATATCCTTTGTTACTTCTTTCGTAACTTTATTTGTTACCTCATCAGTAGTATTTTTAATCGCATCATTTAACTGTTTTCTTTTCATATGTTCAAACATAGTATCTCTATCATACATTTCAATCATTTTACTATCATCTCTATCAGCATTTTGACAACCAAGTAATTCCATTAATTTTTCAAATTCACTTAAACTTTTGATGTCACCATTAGTATAACAGGTATACTTTAAGATGTAAACCAATGAGTTGATTATTCATTGATTTATGTTAAAATATTTTCTATTCTATTTCATGAAAGAGAATAGAAAATTTGGTTTGAGTTTGGGCAGAGTATAACAGATGTCTTTGAATCCATATTTATGACTGCCCGTCTCTTATCTTATTATTTATCTAGTCTTAGAAAGTGGGGGCAATAGAATCCATATAACCAGCATGATGAGATAATTATAAGCAATAAGAGTCAAACTAGGAAAGAAAGTATTATATGAAGTATGTTTTGGTACTAGTAATATAAAATATATTTATCCCTCATGTTATTATTCGACAAAACTTGTGGGTTTCCTTTTTATTTTTATAAAAACATGAAAAAAATATGCAAAAAGCATATTTTTTAAAATCCACTTCTTTTAAATAGTTTTTCTAAATCAGATTTAGAGTAATATACTGTTGTTGGTCTACCATGTGGGCAGTTAAATGGATTTTCACATTTTCTTAAATCGTTAATTAAATTTTCCATTTCTTCCATGGTTATATTAGTATTGGCTTTTATTGATGCTTTACATGCTAGAGTAGCTGCTACATGATCATAGAATTTTTCTAATTTAAAGTTTTTTTCTTCATTTATTATTATATCTAGTATTCTTTTTATATCTTCATGTTCATATTTATGAAATATCCATGTTGGATGTGATTTAATTATTATAGAATTTATTCCAAATTCTTCTATTTCAAAATTCATATTTCTAAGTAAGTCGAAGTTTTCTTTTATTATTAAGTAATCTTTGTTAGAAAATTCTAAGGTAAGCGGTACAATCATGCTAATGGATTCTTTAGATGGATTACTTATTTTTTCTTTAAACATTTCATAATTAATTCTTTCTTTGGCTGCATGTTGATCTATTAAGTACATTCCTTCTTCATTTTGACAAATAATATATGTTCCATGGACTAATCCTACTGGATACATCATTGGAAGTAATTCTTTACTATCTTTATGAGTTTGAACAGGTATTTCATTATTTTCTACTAAATCATCATTAATTACATATTCAGTAGGATCTTCATAAATAGCATCATCAAAATTAATAGTTTGTTCAATTATTGTTTTTTTTGGCTCTATTATTGTTGGTTTATCTTCGATATGAGGTATTAGTGTTTTTTTAGATATTCTATTTCTAATCATATTGTATACTAAATCAGTTAATTCTTCTAATTTACTAAATTTAACATCCATTTTAGTAGGATGAATATTTACATCTATTAAAGTAGTATCTACTTTTATATCTAAAACTGTTATTGGATAGTAGTTATCAGGTTTATATGATGAGTATGCTTCATTTATTTTTTTATTTAATTCGGTATTTCTTACTACTCTACCATTTACTATGGTAATCATACTATTTCGATTTGATTTATATACTTCAGGAAGGCTTATATAACCTTTTATTTCATAATCATTGTTACTAGCACTTACATCTAACATTTTTTTAGCTACATTTACTCCGTAAATATTTTTTATAGTTTTAAGTACATTATTAGATCCATCTGTTTGCAGAAGTATTTTTCCATCATTAATAAGAGTAAATCTTATATCATTATGAGATAAGGCTAGTTTATTCATATAATCTGTGATATGAGATAGTTCTGTATATAAACTTTTTAAATATTTTAATCTGGCTGGCGTATTATAAAATAATTCATCTACACACATGATAGTACCACGTCTACTATCTCCATTTTGAACACTTTCAATTTTTCCACCATTTATTTTTACAATGGTACCAATGCTTCCTGTTGATGTTGTAAGTGTTACTTTAGAAACACTGGCAATACTAGCTAGAGCTTCACCACGGAATCCAAGTGTATGAAGATGAAATAAATCTTCTTCATCATCTATTTTACTAGTAGCATGACGACTAAATGAAAGAATTGCATCATCTTTATCCATACCTTTACCATTATCAGTTACTTTAATCTCTTTAACACCTGATTCAATTAATTCTACTTTTATATCAGTACTGCCTGCATCAATACTATTTTCTACTAATTCTTTAACTACAGATGCACATCTTTCTACTACTTCTCCTGCAGCAATTTTATTGGCAAGTACTTCATCCATTACTTTTATTACTGACATAATATCACCAAATTAATTTTACTATATTGAGAAAAAAAAATCTAGTAAAAACTAGATTTAATTTGATAAAACATAAGGATCATTAACTTTACCAGTTCCAGATATTAATTTTACATTTTCTTTTAAATAAAAGGTTGGTTTAATTGCTGCAGACCAGGAGCAATTGGCATTTTTTACATCACCTATATGGAATTGTAAACAAGTGTTCCATGCATTATTATAATAGTTTAAAACCCACGTATCATTATATAAATATATCCAGCTCTTTAAAGGTTCACAATTTGGATCAGTTGCATTTGCGCAAAAACAATTTAATTCATAACAAGTATTACTTACATTATTAGAATATGTAAAATATTGATCACTTGGATAAATAATTGCAATTTTACCAATCCAATATGCATCTCTACCACTAAATGTTGTTGTACTTCTTTCATCATTATATAAAACTTCTGTTGAAGATACAGATGCATCAACAACTCCCAAATAATATTTTGTAGTTCCAATCATATTTTGAGCTGTTTCTGATAAACTATTATAATAATCTCCATTAAGGTATGTTTTCAAAGAAGATGTATTCCAATCATTAGCATATGCTGAATTCCAGGCCATATTTAAACTTAAATTATCTCTTACTATTTTCATTCTTTGAACTATTTCTCCATTTTCATTTTCTACATTAAAAATTCCAATAATTCTCCATTTTTCACATGTAGATAGTTCTTCATCATCCGTACAATTATAATATACATAATTATAAGGATCATTACCTATATATCGATAATCTGTAAGTGCTTCTGTTTGAGCTGTAGATGAATGACTAAATGTAAACATTTCATGGATATTTCCATCTGTATAATTATTAATAGTATCATTGTTCATTACAGTAAGTAAAGTATCAGTTGCAGGTTTAGGTTTTTCGGATGCTATTTCAAATGATGTATTCCAAGCACTTGCATATTTGTTATATTGAACAGTTTCTATGGTTATAGTTAAAGTATATGTTGCATTATCATAATCATTACCACTTGAGTTACAAGTAATTGTTCTTGTCCCATTATTAACTGTTTCTGTACATGTATCATCTAATTCGATATCAGGATTAAATGTTACTGATTCTAAGAACGATGATGTAACTTCACCTGGAGCTAGTTTATATTTATAATAATAGTATCCATTATCATATTTCCAATCTTTTTTATTTGCTAAATTAAGAACAGCTACAGTAACACCATTTTTAGATAAATCTAATGAATCTCCATTATGTGATAGCCATTCTTGTGATATAGATATTCTAACTGCTTCGTCTACTTCACCAGTGTTTTCAACTATTATTGTTTTTTCAGTTGTATCTCCTGGTAGCCAGTTATCAGGCGATACAAAACTTTCAGTATATTCTGTTCCATATTCTTTTGTCGTAAATATATTTTCTACATCAGTACTATTTGCAAAATATGCAATAGTTATGCCAACTATACATATTATAGCTATTAAAAATAATATTATTATTGTTTTTTTATTTTTCATAATCTACCTCTCTTCTGTTATTATATTATAGAATTTACTTTAAATCAAGAAAAAAATAAGGAAAATATCCTTATTCATTTGGAATTACAACAAATGAATCTGCAATAGCTCTTGTCATATGTCTTAATCCTCCATCGATTGGATCATTAATTGTACAATAATCATCAGAACAATTTGGATTATATTTAAGTGCAGTTTCTTTTGGCATTACCATTACTGTTGATGTACCACCATCAAGGTTTGCAGCATTTATAGCTCCATACTTCTGCATTATTTCTGTTAGGTCAACCATATCTGCTCCTTTGGTACGTGTTGCATTACTATCTACTGTTAGGAATAATACTATACCATCTGCTCTTTGACCAATAGCAGTACGAGCTGCATATCCCCAACCACCATTTCCTTTTATAAATGATGGTTCTCCATTTACAATTAAGAATGGTCCCCAAGTAACTGCGTCAGTAATTCCCATATCAATAGCTTGCTGCGCAGTAGTATTTTTAAGTAAGTAGAAAACTCCTTCTGAGTCGAATCCAATTATTCCTCCACCTTGAGAATTATAACCATATTCTCCGTTTGTAACAATTTTACCATTGGAGATAGTTATTCCTGTTGGAGTTCCTCCGGCACTTGTATTTCCTGGATCCCAGAATCCTCCACCATTAATAGCAAGTACTGCTCCTTTGTTTTTGGCCATTGTAGTTACGTATTGTCCATAACTACCTATACCGTTAGTAACAGCTACGTGTACAGTTTTTGGATCATATATAACAGCTAAATATCCTTTGCAATCATTTACTTCTAATTCAATTATTTTATATAAATCATTTTTATGTTCTTTCTTTAGTACTGCTTCTTCATATTCATTTTCATATACTACTACTTCTTCTTGATTTCTCTTAATTAAATCAGGATTAGTAGATTCGCCACTTTCTAATACATAATTTTGACTTAATACATATTCAATATCATCATAATTATAAAACCATTTACAGAAATATTGGTGATGCATTGTCTGCATAGCGGTAGTTATTAGCCATTCTTTTATTTCTTTATTTGGTCCATATAATAATACTAAACCATTCACATAACATAATACATATATAGTCATTATTACTGTTGTTAACATATTCTTTGTTCCTGGTTTAAATATAAAGTGTTTAATTTTTTTGATTATTAATAATATGATTAATATTAAGAATATTACTAAAAATAATATTACAAATAATTTTTTATGTTCTAAAAAGATATCTATTTTCTTCCACCAATTAAATTTTATAATTAAAATCATTAATAAAGTATCTATTAAGCATATTGATGATACTGTTATTATATATTTTATCTTTTTAAATTTTTTCTTCTTACTGGTTAGTTTTAAAAGTGTAAAACATATAATACCAATTAATAATAGTCCACTTAATCCAAACATTATATAATTAAATGGTTTTCTAATTAGATAAGTAGAATGAGTAGATATAACTGAAAGAGTTATAAAAAGTGGACAAATAATAATCATTAAAACTAGGATTATATTTATTTTATTACTATTTTTCTTTTTAGTAGTAATTTTTTTCTTTTCAGTTTGTTTCTTTTCTTCTTTTGTTTCTTTATTTTCATTTTTAACTTTAGTTTTTTTCTCATTTTCTTTTTTGTTAGAGTCTAATTTAATATTATTAAAAAATTCATTAAAATCATCATCAAATTTTATTTTTTCTTCTCCTTTTTCCTCAGTAGTAATCATTTTTTCTTTTTCATCTTCAAATTCATCAAATTTAAATTTTTCTTTACTGATAGTTTTCATTGGAGGTCTATCAATTAATTCTTTTTTTACTGTTAGTTCTTCTATATTAACTTTTTCTTCTTTTAATGGATTATTAACTTTTTTTCTAGCAACTGATACTTTATTTTTTTCTACTTCTTCTTCTTTTTCTTTTAGATACTTCTTAATATCAGCGACTTTTTCTTCATAAGTTTTTTCTCTTTTCACTTATTTCACCTCATTTTATTCAATATACATAAATGTCAATATCAAAAATTATTTTGGTACTGACATTTATGTACTAAATTATTTAATGCATACGGAAATTATTAAAATTTCCGTATGTTTATTTTAAACTACAAAGTAGTTACTTTCAACTTAGCAGGTTCTCTATAATTAATCTATCTATAAATTTAGAAGGGATTAATCGTGATTACTGGAATAATTTTTTTTAGAGAACCCATCTATCAATCAAACTACAAAAATATAGTTAATTGAAATAATTAATCATGTATTAATACATGTGATTGTATGCGTGCGAAGAATTAATCTTCGACTTACAAATATTTTTAATTTATTATTATTGTAAATTAGGAGTTATATTTATTCTAAAATATATTCATTTCCTACCTCTCCCGTTCCGTCAGCGATTTTGATATTAGATTTTAGATACACGACGGGGCGGACACCAATGCTGCCATACGAGTAGTAGCTGCCCAAGTAGCCGTCGCTACTCGCGTAAAGCACAAGATACGAGTCACCAGCATAGGAAGACAATAACCATGTATAAGATGGGCTAGACTGTCCTTCTAAAACATTACTTTTATATACCCAGCCTGTTTGAGCATTTGTTCCATCACATCCATTTGGATTATCA
>CACYFN010000022.1:0-1541 GCA_902773675.1 uncultured Erysipelotrichaceae bacterium
CGTAAATTTTTAGACTAAATTCAGTTTTTTCTAAAAATAGTTTAAAATTCAGACTTATTTCAGTATATTCATATAAAAGCTGAAATAAGCCTGATATTTTTTTGCTTAAAATTCTATTTTTTTCCACGACAAAAATAACTGGTGTATTTCAGTTTTTCAAACTTATTTCAGGTTTTGTGTTTCAATGTGGATTTACTAATTTTTATGGTTGATAACAAATAAAGGTGACCTTTATTTGTGTAAATATTATAAATTAATAATCTTGTCAATGGTCAAGATGAACTCGCTTCGTTCGCCATTGACAAGCCTTAAAATAATTTATTAAATAAATCTTCATCAAATACTTTTATAAATGCATCTTTAGGCGTATTAGAGTCCAGAGATTTCAATGGCTTATTAAGTAAAGTATAGTTTATTTGCTTGATATCATTTTTTGAATATTTATCTACAGATTTACCTTTAGGAAAGAATAGTCTTAATTGTTTATTCATGTTTTCAACGTTGGGTTTTTGATTAGATACATAAGGATCACAGAAGAATAATTTACATCTTTCTTCACCTGTAATTTTAGAAAAACATATTCCATCTATATCGGAAAAGCATGGATCTCTATCAGTAAGAATTACAGGTATTAAGTTTTTAAAATTATCTGTACCAATTTTTTCTTCTAATTTATCAAAGAATTCAACAACTTTATTTGAATTAGGATTACTTATAATATCTAATAATGTAAATTGGATATTTGGTTGAATTAGTGTTAAAATATTATTGTTATCTGTTTTTATTGCTCCAAGGAAATCTAGTTGCCAGACATAGATTCCAGGATTTTTATGAATAAAAGCAAGATAATCAAGGTAGGTATGATTTGTTCTGTCAATTTTATTATTTTCAGAATATTCATACTTTTTATTATGCTTTCTTTTTTTATATTTAACTGCATATGGCAAATCAATCCTTTTAGTAGTTAAATATCCTTTGTTAATGTATCGATATAAAGTAGTAATAGATTTATCAATTTTTTCATTATTTTCAATTTTAATTTGATAAATTGATTTATTGTTATCAATACCATTTTTTATAATAGTATCTAAAGTTTTAAACTCATCAGAAGTGATATCTAAACCTCTTCTAGAAGATTTTAAATTATAATCAGCAAAATCTTGCGCATTTTTAGCATTATAAATAAATTTATTAAATGGACATTCTTTGTATCTATTTTTACAGTTAGTACAAACGTAAGGCCATCTTTGAAGTTTAGGACAACAATTATTATTTTGCTTAATAGGTTCAACTATAGAACGATTTCTTTTAACTTCTCTTGAAATACCAGTTGGATCTACTGATATAAGTTCAGCAATATTTTTTACTTTCATATTATGAGCTATACCAGAAGAAATAGTTTTTCTTTGTTCAAATGTTATATGTTTCCATTTTTTCATAAATAACAACTCCTTTTTTCCACATAGAAACATAAAATCTATTATAACCAAACTTATTTCAGTTTTCAAATTATAAGCTGAAATTCAAATGAAAATTCACGT
>CACYFN010000022.1:1590-21842 GCA_902773675.1 uncultured Erysipelotrichaceae bacterium
ACAATTCAATTATAAAGCATTTTTTAGGTTTTAACCATTTTTATTTGTTTTCAATGATTAGTTTTATAAATCTCCCCACTTTAGAAACACTATCTAATTAAATTTATAATTTGACAAATAATCAAAATAATGTATAATATACTCCTACGGAAGGGGAATTATATGTTAAAAAACTTAGAAACTAAATACTACAATTATGAATTAGTAGAATATTTAAAAGGATGTTCAATAGAACAATTAGAAAATATTGTTAGAACAATAAAATCAAATGAACTAAATAAAACAGGAATTAAAATATTAGGAAGTGTATTATTTGCTTTAGAAAATTACAATTTAATTGCTGAAGAAAAAGAAAATATAAAAATTGCATAAACTAGGAAACTAGTTTTTTATTTTGTTCTAATATGATAAAATAAATAAAAGGAGGTATTATGAAAATATATAATATTAAAGACAAATTAGAATATTTAAAAGAAGTTGCTGTTCTAACACAAAAAGAATGGGGAAAACCATGTTGTACTAAAGAAGAGTTTAATTTAAAAGTAAACAGAAAAATTCAAAAAATAATAGATAACTTAGACAATCCTTATTATTGTAAATTGATATTACTTGATAAAGAAAAATTAGTTGGATTTATATCAATATTTCCAAAAGATGGAGACAAACGACAAGATTTAACTCCATGGTATGCTACCATGTATGTTAAGGTTGAATATAGAGGAAAAGGACTATCTAAAATACTTAATGATGCAATTATTGAAGAAGCAAGAAATAGAAAATTCGAAAAAATATATTTAAAAACAGAATTAGAAAATTATTATGAAAAATTTGGCGCTGAATATATGGAAGATTTACACAATGGAGAAAAATTATATTATATTAAATTATAAGTAAAAATTATGATATAATAAAATAGTAATAGATTGGAGATAGAGAAAATGAAAAAAACAATAACCGTAGATGGTAATGAAGCATGTGCAAGAACATCCTATATGTTTACAGAAATAGCAGGTATTTATCCAATTACCCCATCAAGTCCAATGGCTGAACATATTGATGAATGGAGTAGTAATGGTAATTTAAATATATTTGGAGATAAAGTAAAAGTAGTTGAAATGCAAAGTGAAGCAGGAGCAGCAGGCTTTATCCATGGAGCGCTTCAAACAGGTGCTCTTGCTAGTACTTATACAGCAAGTCAAGGACTTTTATTGATGATTCCTAATATGTACAAAATAGCCGGAGAAATGCTTCCAGGAGTTATGCATGTAGCAGCTCGTAGCTTGTCTACTCATGCTTTAAGTATATTTGGAGATCACCAAGATGTATGTGCAACAAGACAAACTGGATTTTGTATGTTAGCATCTTCATCAGTACAAGATTGTAGTTACTTAAGTGGTATAGCTCATATGAGTAGTATCGAAGCAAGTCTACCTTTTATGCATTTTTTTGATGGTTTTAGAACTAGTCATGAAATAAATAAAATAGAAGTATTAGATATTGATGATTATAAAGAAATGGTTAACTTTGATAAAATAAATGAATTTAGAAGTAAAGCATTAAATCCATTAAAGCCTAATACAAGAGGTACTGCCCAAAATGATGATATATATTTTCAAGCAACAGAAATAAGAAACAAATATTATGATCAAGTTCCTGACATAGTAAATAGTTATATGGAAAAATTAAATAAAAAAGCAGATACTAATTATAAACCATTTAACTATTATGGAAGTAATAATGCAACTAAAATAATAGTAGCTATGGGATCCGTTTGTGAAACTATTAAAGAAGTAATAGATGATTTAAATACTGATATAGGTTTAATAGAAGTACACTTATATAGACCATTTAGTACTAAATACTTACTAAATGTTCTACCAAAAAGTGTTAAAAATATAGCAGTATTAGATAGAACTAAAGAATTTGGAAGCATTGGAGAACCATTATATCTAGATATAGTAGCAGCCTTAAAAGATAAAGATATAAATATAGTTGGTGGTAGATATGGACTATCTAGTAAAAATACCGATCCAGCTCAAGTTAAAGCTGTATTTGATATGTTAGATAACCCAGTACATAATTTCACAATTGGTATTGATGATGATGTAACTAATTTAAGTCTAAAACTATCAGATTATAAAATACATAATAGTAAAGAAATACTTCTCTATGGTTATGGTAGTGATGGCATGGTAAGTGCCTCTAAATCATTAATTAAATTAATAGGAGATAATACCGATAACGATGTTCAAGGATATTTCCAATATGATTCTAAAAAATCAGGTGGAGTTACTATTAGTCATTTAAGAATAAGTAACAAAGAAATAAGAAGTACATACTATGTAGAAAATCCTAGTATTGTAGTAGTAAGTAAAGATAATTACTTAAATGATTTTAAACTAATAGATAATATCTTAGAAAATGGTACATTTATCATTAACACAGAAAAATCAGAAACAGATTTAATAAATAATATCGATGAATCACTTAAAAAATTATTAATTGATAAACATGTAAATATCTATACAATAAATGCTTATGATATAGCAAATAAATATAACTTAACCGGAAAAATTAGTATGATTATGGAAAGTGCTATATTTTATATAACTAATTTAGTAGATTATGATTTAGCTTTAGATAAAATGAAAGATTATATTAAAAATAAATTTGGCAAAAAAGGTGAAGATATAGTAAATTCTAATATAGAATCAATATCCGTAATAGATAAATATATTCATAAAATAGAGTTAAGCAGTTCAAAAGAAGTAAAAGAAGAAAAATATAATTTTTATGAAGCAATGTTTAAAAGAAAGGGATATGAATTACCAGTATCAGCTTTTGAAGAAGTAAAAAATGGTACATTTGCTCCTGGTACAAGTGCATATGAAAAAAGAGGTATTAGTTCACTTGTCCCATCATGGATAAATAGTAATTGTACAACTTGTAATATGTGTGCAACAGTTTGTCCTCATGGAGTAATAAGACCATTCTTAATTAGTGATGAAGAATGTAGTAAATTACCAGACAATATCAAAGAAAGATGCATTAAAGCATTAGGAACTAATTATTATTATATAGTTAGTGCATCAGTTATGGATTGTACTGGATGTGGACTATGTATAAATACTTGTCCTGGTAAGTTAAATAATAAAGCTTTAATGTTTGAATCATTAGATTCTAAGAAAAATGAGCAAGAAATATTTAACTATCTAAATAAAAACATATCACAAAAAGAAATGGATACTAATAATATTCGTAATGTTCAATTTCATGATCCTAAAATAAAATATTGTGGAGCATGTGCTGGATGTGGCGAACCATCATATATTAAATCGCTTACTCAAATTTGTGGTGATAATTTAATTATTAGTAATGCAACGGGTTGTTCATCTATTTATGGAGGTAGTGCACCTAGTATGCCTTATACTATTCCATGGGCTAGTAGTTTATTTGAAGATAATGCAGAATATGGATATGGTATGTTAATAGCTACTAATACCATTAGAAACAGAATAAAAACTATTATGGAAAATAATTTAGATAATAGTAATTCTGAGTTATTTAAAAAATGGTTAGATAATTATGATAATTATAAAATAACAAAAGAAGTATATGATAATTTAAATGATGATATTCCTTCTGAATTAAAAGATTTAAAAGATTATATAGTTAGCAGAAATATCTGGTGTGTTGGTGGAGATGGATGGGCATACGATATCGGTTTTGGTGGTATTGATCATGTTTTATCAAGTAATGATAATATTAATATACTTGTACTTGATACCCAAATTTATTCTAATACTGGTGGTCAATCATCAAAAGCAACTCCAATTGGTTCCATTGCATCTTTCGCAACATCAGGTAAAAAAACATCTAAAAAAGATTTAGCTCGTATTGCCATGGCTTATCCAAATTGTTATGTAGCGCAAGTATCGTTAGGAGCTAATCCTATGCAAGTATTAAAAGCTTTAAAAGAAGCTACCGAATTTAATGGGCCATCAATAGTAATAGCTTATTGTCCATGCATTTCTCATGGTATCAAAGGTGGTATGAGTAATAGTATTCAAATGGAAAAAGAAGCAACAATGTGTGGCTACTTTCCAACATTTAGATATCATCCAGCAAATGGATTTACCTTAGATAGTAAAAATGTTAACTTTGATTTATTTGAATCTTTCCTAGATAAACAAACAAGATATACTGCACTTAATAAAGTTAATAAAGATAAAAAAGATGAATTCTATCAAGAAAATAAAAATAATGCAATGAAAAGATATGAGTATTATTGCTCATTAGAAAGAAGGAATTAATATGCTATTTGCAAATAGAATAATTATTGATAATAATAGTTCTGAACATAGAAAAAATCATCCACAAGCAACAATTCCAGATAGACCATCTATGTTCTATGATAAAACTTTATGTGAAGAATTTAAAGAACGTTTTCCTTTTAATTTTCCTAAAAATATAGAACAAGAAGATGAATGTGTAAAAAAACAAATAAAGAAAAAGATATAGTATATAAAAAATTGCTAAAGATGATTATTTAGTAATTTTTTTATTTTATATTTAAAATTTAACAAATAAATGTTATAATGAGTAGGGTGTTTAAATGAAGTACACAGTAGATGATATTGAATATAATGTAATAATAGAGAAAAAAAATAATAAAAATATATATATTAGAGTAAAAGAAGATTTAAATATTTATGTAACATGTAATTATTTTTTTACAAAACATCAAGTAATTAATTTGTTAGATAAAAATGTATCAGCCTTAAGAAAAATGATAGAAAGTCAAAAATCTAAATTAGAAAAGAATAATAAATTCTTCTATTTAGGAAAAAATTATGATATAATTAATGTACCAGTAATAGATAACGTAGATATAGACAATACAAATCATATAATATATTATAAAAATAAAAAACAACTTGATAACTGGTATAAAGATGAAATATTAAAAATATTTACCGGAAGATTTAATGAATGCTTTAATAAGTTTCAAGAATCAAATAAGAAACCATCATTAAAAATAAGAAGTATGAAAACAAGATGGGGAGTATATAATAGAGTTAATCATAATGTAACACTTAATAGTCATTTAATAGAATACGATATAGATAAACTAGATTATGTTATATTTCATGAATTAAGTCATATTATCCATTTTGATCATTCAAAAGATTTTTGGAATTTAGTAAGTAAATATTGTCCAAATTATAAAATAATTAGAAAAGAATTAAAAGATTAAAACTAGGAGTGTGATTTATGAAGTATTTAAAATATAGTTTATTTATACTAATACTTACTTTATTTGTAATTCCCATGAATATAAAAGCCGCAACCTTAAGTGAATTTAAAAATGAATTGAATAGTTTAAAAGCAAAACAAGCAGAAAATGAATCAACAAAAAAGAAAACAGAAGCAGAAATAGCTCAAACAAGAAAAGAAATTGATTCTATAATGGATCAGATAGAAGAATTGAATATCCAAATTGATGAATTAAATGCTGATATTGAAGCAAGAAATCAAAGTATAGATAAAATGAAAGATGAAATAGCTTCAATTGTCCATTATTATCAAGTAACAACAGTTCAAAATATGTATTATGAATACGTATTTAATGCTGATAGTTATACTGATTTTATATATAGATTTGCAATTACAGAACAATTAAGTGATTATCGCGAAAAAACAATTAATGAATATAATCGTTTAATAGAAGAAAACAAAAAGAAAGTAGAAGAAATATCTGCTAAAAAAGTAGAATTATCCAAACTAGAAGCACAAGCAAAACAAAAATATGATTCTCTAAATGGTCAACTTACAGGTATCACTACTGCCGGAGTTAGTTTAAAAGATGAAATAGCTGAAATGGAAAAGAAAATAAACACATATCAAAATACATATAAATGTTCTGATACTGAAGAAATATCAGCCTGTGTATATAGATACAATCATCCAAATGTAACAAAAACAACTAAAGGAAATCATAATATCACAGTTGCAAGTTCATCAGGATTTTATTTACCAATTTCTTATTGGACAAAAACATATCCTTTCTTGCACCATGATAAAGGATTTGACTTATCAACTCCAGAAGGACAAGAAGTTCATCCTGTAGCTGATGGAATTGTATCAGAAGTATGGCATCACTATAAATGTGGTGGTAATATGATATGGATAGTCCATAACGTAAATGGTAAAAAATATACATCTGCATACTATCATTTAAAGAGTTATAATGTTAAAATTGGTGATTCAGTATCCCATAATGATGTAATAGGTCTTTCTGGTGGTATAGCTAAAGGAAATTCATATAATAATTATGACGGATGTACAACAGGACCACACTTACACTTACAACTTGCTAATGGTTGGTATGATCCAAATTCATTATTTGCTGGAAGTTATTCAGGATATTATACATTTGATAATAATAGTTTTAATCCAGTTAATGTAATTAATTTTTAATCGACAAAATAATTAATCACGACTATTTATAATAATAGTGGTGATTTTTTTATGAAAGTAAAAATATTTGATGAAGCTCATGAATTAGACTTAGAAAAAGCAGTCAATGAATTTTTAAGCGATTTAGAAGGAGAATTAATTGATATAAAATATCAAGTAGCAGTAAGTATATTTTCTGAAGAACAAATATACTGTTTTTCCGCTATGATTATTTATACATAAAATTGATTAAAAATAATAAAAAATAAACAATATAAACATAGAATATAGAAGGAGAGGATAAAATGTTTAACACGTTTGATGAATTAGCTCGTAAAATACTAATAAGAGCTAAAGAAGAAATGTATAATTTAAAACACCCTTATGTAGGAAGTGAACATTTATTATTATCGATATTAAAAAATAAAAATGAAATATCAAATAAATTAAAAGAATATGATTTAACTTACAAAAAATTTAAAGAAGAACTAATTAATATAGTTGGAGTAGGAACCAAACAAACCGATTGTTTTTTATATACCCCTCTTTTAAAGAGAATATTAGAAACATCTATGATCGATAGTAGAGAAAATAATAATGGAGTAGTAACCATTAATCATCTATTCTCCGCACTTTTAGAAGAAGGGGAAGGTATAGCCATAAGAATTATGCTAGGAATGAATATAGACCTAGATATATTATATAAAGAATTCACATATAAAGTAATATCATTTAAAAAAAGCAAAAATCAAAAACTATTCATTGATGAAATAGGAATAAATTTAACAAAAAAATGTATTGAAGAAAAAATAGATCCAGTAGTAGGAAGAGAAGAAGAAATAAAAAGAATATTAGAAATATTATGTCGTCGTAAGAAAAATAATCCCATATTAATAGGAGAAGCAGGAGTAGGAAAAACTGCTATAGTTGAAGAACTTGCTAGACTAATATCAATCGGTGAAGTGCCAATTTCGCTTAAAAATAAAAAAATAATAAGTGTAGATATGTCTTCTCTAGTAGCCGGAACTAAATATCGTGGAGAATTTGAAGAAAAAATTAATAATATTTTAAAAGAAATAGAAGAAAATGATGATATAATTCTTTTTATAGATGAAATACATACTCTAGTCGGAGCAGGTGGAGCCGAAGGGGCAATAGATGCATCAAATATATTTAAACCAGCTTTAGCTAGAAACAAAATACGATTAATTGGTGCAACTACTACTAATGAATACAAAAAATTCATAGAAAATGATAAAGCATTAGATAGAAGATTTCAAAAAGTAATCATAGAAGTACCAAATAGAAATACAGTCATAAATATATTAAAAAAATTAAAACCAACATATGAAGATTATCATCATGTAAAACTAAATGATAATATGATAGAATTAATAGTTGATTTATCTGATAAATATATTCATAATAGAAATCAGCCTGATAAAGCAATAGATATATTAGATGAAGTATGTGCTCATGTTAATTTAAAAGAGAATAAACAAATAAAAAATTATAATAAATTAAATCAAGAACTTCATGAAATAATAAAATTAAAAAATAAAGCAATATATGATAATGATTTTAATAAAGCCACAAATTTAAAAACAGAAGAAAATAAACTTATGAATGATATAAATAATTTAGAATTAAATATATATAAAAAACATAAATATCAAAATATTAACAAAAAAGATATAATTGATATTGTTAGTAGAAAATCTAATATACCAATATATACAATAAATAAAAATACTAACGATATAATAAAATTTAAAAAATTATTAAAAGATAATATAATTGGTCAAGAAAGCGCAATTAACGAATTAATAAACATATATAAAAAACTTAAGCTAGGTTATAAAGATGATAAATGTTATTCAATAATGTTTCAAGGACCATCAGGAGTAGGAAAAACAAATTTAGCTAAATTATTTGGTTCCTATTTAACAAATAACATAATTAAGCTAGATATGAGTGAATATAGTGAACCACATTCAATAAGTAAAATAATAGGATCTCCTGCAGGTTATATAGGATATGATGATAATAATCACATCTTAGATAAAATCAAGAATAATCCATTTTCCTTATTAATATTAGATGAAGTAGAAAGAGCTCATCCAAATATCCTAAATTTATTTCTATCTATTTTAGATGATGGTAAAATAAAAGATTCAAAAGGTAATACAATATATTTTAATAATGTAATTATAATAATGACTTCAAATATCGGATGTCTTAAAACTAGTATCGGATTTACCACTACTAATTTAAACCAATTAAAGGAAGAATTTAGTATTCCATTTATAAATAGAATTGATAATATAGTAAAATTTAATCAATTAAATCAAGATGATATTACTAAAATAATTAATAAAAAAATAAATAATATTAAAGACAAATATCAAGATAAACAAATAAAAATAAGTAAAAATGTTATAGGTGAAATAGTAAAAGAATCCAATTATTTAGAATTTGGAGCCCGTAAAATAGATAAAATCATAAAAAATAAAATAGAAAATATTATAATAGATAATATTATTAATAATAAAAATATAATAAATATAAAAACCATTTCAAATGAAAAAATATTAATATAATGTATACAAAATGTAAATATAAAAAATTAAAATTTCATAAAAAAATATAATATATTATTAAAATTAAAAACATTTGTAGAAAAAATTAATAAAAAAAGCTAGATAAATAAAATCTAGTCTTTTTCTTTATAAAATAAGCCATTTTTAATAATTAGTAAAATTTGTGTCAAAAAAAATTCAAATAAGTATTTTATTTTGTCAAAAATATGGTATAATTATTCTAAGGTGATAGTAATGGATATACTAGATAGTATAAAAAGTTCAATTGAAAGTAATACTAATTTAGATAATATGACAAAATCAAAAATATTTGAATTAATTATTATCTTTAATAATAAATTTTCAGATATCAAATTAGATAAATTTAATGAATTAGTTAAAACAGTTAAATTAGGTAGAATAAGCAAATATGAATCATTAGGAACATCGTTTTATGATGTTACAAACAATGAAATACTTTTTAGCCCAAATAGAATAGAAAATATTGATTATGATTTAGATAATTTATTCATGAGAATAATTCTTAGTATGATTACATCAAATGGTAAATATTCAGGATTTAATAGTACACCTGATTTAAGAGTACTAAATAGTGCTTATGAAGAAATCCTTGCTAATTATATAGTAGGTTGTAGTGAAGTAAGTGATCAAGAAGAAGAAATGGTAATAACAAATATTTTAGCCAATATAACTGGAAAAAACAAACTATTTGATGCTTATTTTACTAATAATGGTCAAATAATAACAGATTCTGTTAATCAATTAGGACCTAATTATATGAATATTTTTACAAATAAGTTAAACCATTTTTCAGAAGCCAAACAAAACGGAGCTATTCACGAAGATGAATATGCAAATATATTAATGACACTACTTGAATTTTTAACAAAAGGAATAGAAAAAGGTATTATAAAAGATGAAAATGTTTTAACAGATATTTATGCTCTTGTACCAGATAGTAGTATGGGATATAATGATTCCATTAATCATGGTAAACTAAAAGAAGTAAAACAAAAAATAAAAGAAATACTAACAAGATGTAACATAGTTGTAGATTATTATCAAGAACAGCAACCAGTAATGCAACCAAAGTTAGCTGCATAAAAAATAAAAGAACATGAGAAGATGACTAATCATCTTTTTCTTTTACACTTTTTGACACATTTCTATCATATTTTTATACTTTTTGTTTTAAATTGATGATTTTTTGCTATAATGGATGTAGGAGTTGATATTTTATATGGACATTAAAATTAAAAATGCTATTGATAAAGAATATAATAGACAACAAAATAATATAGAACTAATTGCTTCAGAGAATTATGTATCAAAAGATATATTAAAAATTCAAGGAAGCATTCTAACAAATAAATATGCTGAAGGATATCCAGGTAAAAGATATTATGGCGGTTGTGAATTTATAGATGAAATAGAAAATCTAGCTATTAATTATGCATGTGAATTATTTGGTTGTAAATATGCAAATGTTCAACCTCATAGTGGTAGTAGTGCTAACATGGCTGTATATCGTGCTTTACTTAATAAAGGGGATAAAGTAATGGGTATGAATTTAAGTCATGGAGGACATCTAACTCATGGACATAAAATTAACTTTAGTGGACTAGATTATGAAATAATTGATTATAAAGTAAATGAAACTACAGAATTAATTGACTATGATGAATTAGAATCTATCGCACTAAAAGAAAAACCACGTATGATTATTGCTGGTGCAAGTGCATATTCAAGGATAATAGATTTTAAAAGATTTAGAGAAATAGCTGATAAAATTGGTGCTTACCTAATGGTAGATATGGCTCATATAGCCGGATTAGTAGCTACTGATCTACATCCATCACCAATACCATATGCTGATGTAGTAACATCAACTACTCATAAAACATTAAGAGGACCTCGTGGTGGATTAATTTTAACTAATAGTGAAGAAATAATTAAGAAGATTAATAAAACAATATTTCCTGGTATTCAAGGAGGCCCATTAATGCACGTAATAGGAGCTAAAGCTGAGTGTTTCTATGAAGCATTACAACCTGAATTTAAGGAATACATAAAACAAGTTATTAAAAATGCCAGTGTACTAGCAGATACTTTAAAAGAAAATGGATTTAAAATAATATCAGGTGGAACTGATAATCACTTATTATTAGTAGATGTAACAAGTATTGGCCTAACTGGTAAAGAAGCTGAAGAAATACTAGATAGTATTAACATAACAGTAAATAAAAATACTATTCCATATGATAAAGAAAGTCCTAATGTAACAAGTGGAATTAGACTTGGTAGTGCAGCTATGACTACACGTGGTTTAAAAGAAGAAGACTTTAAAAATATTGGGTTAATAATTAGTAAAGCTTTAAAAAATAAAGATGAAAAATTATATAAAGAATTAAAAGAACAAGTATTACAAATAACAAATAAGTATAAAATGGGGAGTGAAGAATATGAGTAATATTATGGACGGAAAAAGTCTAAATGCTGAAATACAAGATGAAATAAAACATATGATAAAATACGAGATGATAAAACCATCTGTAGCAGTTATTCAAGTAGGAGATGATCCTGCTAGTAATACATATGTAAGAAACAAACAAAAAGCATGTGAAAATGTGGGAATATTTTTTAGACATTATAAATTTGATGATGGTACACCAGAATTAACCATAATTAATAAAATTAAAGAATTAAATAATGATGAATATGTTAATGGTATCATAGTACAATTACCATTACCAGAAAGATATAATGAAAAAAGATTAGTAAATCAAATATTAAATAGTAAAGATATTGATGGACTTACTGATATAAATGTAGGTAGACTATTAAATGGTAAAAAAACATTAGTTCCTTGTACACCATTAGGAATTATGGAACTTCTAAAAAAATATGATGTTAAATTTGAAGGAAAACATGTTGTAATAGTAGGAAAAGGAAAATTAACTGGAAAACCTCTAGCTCACTTAATGCTTAATGAAGGAGCAACAGTAACAGTATGTCATTCTCGTACACTAAATTTAGAATCATATACAAAACAAGCCGATATCTTAGTATCCGCAACAGGTTTAAATAAATTAATTACTGCTGATATGGTTAAAAAAGGAGCAGTTGTAGTTGATGTTGGAATTAATTATGAAGATGGTCATATAGCTGGCGATGTAGATTTTAAAGAAGTATCAAAAAAAGCATCCCTAATTACTCCAGTACCAGGTGGAGTAGGACCTATGACAATAGCTATGCTTCTTAAAAATATTATATCTTGTTTCTATAACAAGAAAAAATAGGTGACTCATGAAAAAGAAAAAAAATAGCTTAATAATTAGTGCTATAATATTAACTATTGCTCTTTTTTGTGCAATTTTTAAAGTAGATATAAATGGTTATTTAGATGAAATAAGTGCTAATTTAAATAATACATCAAATATTAAAACCATAAAAAGTACTAGTAGTGATAAAGAGGTAGTAGAACTTGTAAAATGTGTAGATGGAGATACTGCAACCTTTAAAATTGATGGTAAAAATAAAAAAGTAAGATTCTTAGGAATTGATACACCAGAATCAGTGCATCCATATAAAGAAGTAGAAGAATATGGAAAAGATGCAAGTGAATATACTTGTAATATTCTAAAAAATGCTAATTTATTAGAACTTTCTTATGAAGAAAACTTGTCTAAAACCGATAAATATGGTAGAATTCTTGCATGGGTTTTTGCTGATAACGAATTAGTTCAAGAAAAATTACTAAAAATTGGTTATGCCCAAGTAAAATATATCTATGCAAAATATTCTAAATTAGATACTCTTTATAAAGCACAAAATGAAGCCAAAACTAATAAATTAGGTATATGGTATGATTATGAAGAACCAACTTATAAAGATAAAACATATACAGTAACATTTAAAGTAGCTAACAAAGAAGAAAAAGTTACAGTAAAAGAAGGAGAATTAGTAGATATAATAGATAATCCAACCAAAAGTGGTTATGTATTCTCAGGATGGACTTATAGTAACGAACCTTATGATTTATCAAAACCAATAAAAAAGAATATTAAAGTAAAAGCAGATTTTACTAAAAAGTAGGTGATATAATGTTTATAGATGAAGCAATTATTGAATTAAATGCTGGTCGCGGTGGTAACGGATGTATGGCATTTAGAAGAGAAAAATACGTTGAAATGGGAGGACCATTTGGCGGAAATGGTGGCCATGGAGGAAGTATCTATTTTGAAGCTGATGAAGGATTAAATACTCTAATAGATTTAAGATATAAAAAAATATATAAAGCTTCTAACGGAGAACATGGTTCAGGTAAAGGAATGCATGGAAAAAATGCTGAAGACTTAATAATTAAAGTACCACTTGGAACAGTAGTAACAGATATTGATACCAATCTAATAATTGCCGATATAACTAAAAAAGGTGAAAAAGTTCTTATATGTGAAGGAGGTAGAGGTGGAAGAGGTAATATTGCCTTTGCTACTAAAACTAATCCAGCTCCTGCTTTTTGTGAAAATGGTGAACCAGGAGAAATTAGAAAAGTAAAAGTTGAATTAAAACTACTTGCTGATGTTGGATTAGTAGGACTTCCAAGTGTAGGGAAATCAACTATTATTTCTAAAATAAGTGCTGCCAAACCTAAAATAGCTGATTACCATTTTACAACCCTAAAACCTAATTTAGGAGTTGTAAAAACTAAAGATAATAGATCTTTTGTAGTAGCTGACCTGCCGGGTTTAATAAAAGGAGCATCTCTAGGAGAAGGTCTTGGAGACAAATTTTTAAAACACATAGAACGTACTAGAGTACTTGCTCATATAATAGATATGAGTGGAATAGAAGGTAGAGATCCATATGGAGATTATTTAGTAATAATGGATGAATTAAGACAATTTGATCCTAAATTATTAGATAAGCCAATGATAATAATAGCTAATAAAATGGATATGCCACAATCAAAAGAAAATTTAGAAAAATTTAAGAAGAATGTTAGTGAAGATATATATGAAGTATCAGCTCTTAATAATGAAGGATTAGATAAAGTATTAATTAAAATAGCAGATATGTTAGATAAAGTTAAAAAAGAACCACTTTACGAAGATGAAAAATTTGAAAGTCATGTACTTTATAAATTTAAGCAAGAAAAACCATTTACCATTGTTAAAGAAGATAATGTTTATGTAGTAAAAGGAGATAAAATAGAAAAACTCCTAAAAATGACTTGGTTTGCTAGTGATGAAGCATATTTAAGATTTTCTAATAAAATGAAAAAAATGGGTATCGATGAAGAACTTAAAAAAATGGGTATCGAAAACGGAGATATCATTAGAATACTAGATTATGAATTTGAATATAGGGATTAACTATATTCTTTTTTGAAAGGATGATTATATGAATGAAATAAAATGTCCCAAATGTGGTACAACATTTAAAATAGATGAGTCTGTATACGATTCTATAGTAAAACAAATAAGAGATGATAATTTTTATAATGAACTAAAACAAAGAGAAAAACAATATAAAATAGATAAAGAAAATGCTGTATTAATAGCTATAAATGATAAAGAAAAAGAATTAAGTAATGAACTTAATAAAAAGGATATAGAAATAAATAATTTAAAGAATAATTTAAAGAATAAAGAATTAGAAATATCTAATAAACTTGAAAATGATTATAAAGATAAATTAAATAAAAAAGAATTAGAAATATCTAATTTAGAAAATAAATTAAAAATAATTAAAACTGAAAATGAATTATCACTTAAAAATACTATTAATGAAAAAGATAAAGAGATAAATAAATTAAATAATAAATTAGATTTAAATAATAATGAATACTTATTAAAAGAAAAAAATATAAAAGAAAGTTATGAAGAAAAATTAAAACTAAAAGATGAACAAATATCTTATTATAAAGATTTTAAAGCTAAACAATCTACTAAAATGATAGGAGAATCACTAGAAGTACATTGTGAGTGCGAATTTAATAAATTAAGACCTCTATTTAAAAATGCTTATTTTGAAAAAGATAATGATATTAAAACAGGTTCAAAAGGAGATTTTATATTTAGGGATTACGATGATGATGGAACTGAAATAATATCAATTATGTTTGAAATGAAAAATGAAGCTGATAAAACTGCTACTAAACATAAAAATGAAGATTTCTTTAAAGAATTAGATAAAGATCGCAAAGAAAAAAACTGTGAATATGCTGTATTAGTATCATTACTAGAAATAGATAATGAATATTATAATAATGGAATAGTAGATGTATCACATAAATATGACAAAATGTATGTAATTAGACCACAATTTTTTATACCATTAATAACTTTAATACGTAATTTAGCTCTAAATTCTTTAAAATATAAGCAAGAATTACAAATAATTCAAAATCAAAATATTGATATATCACATTTTGAAGAGAATATTAATATATTTAAAGAAGGTTTTGCCCGTAATTATAGATTAGCAAGTGATAAATTTAAAAAGGCTATTGAAGAAATAGATAAAACAATAGATCATTTGCAAAAAACGAAAGAAGCTTTATTATCAAGTGAGAATAATCTAAGATTAGCTAATAATAAAGCTGAAGATTTAACTATAAAAAAATTGACTAATAATAATGAAACGATGACAAAAATGTTTGAAGAATTAAATAATGATAAATAAAAGAATTAAATAATGATAAATAAAAGGTTGACAAAATAAAAAAATAATGTTAAATTGTTGAACAAGGAAGAAAGATAAGTATGAATATTATAATTAATAAAATTAATAATATGAATCTCTTATCACTATTACTACGACTCAATTAGTAATAGTTTCTTTTGCGTACAAAAATAAAATAAAAAAAAGATTCAAACTATTACTATGTTCATGGTAATAGTTTTTTTGATTTAAGAGAGGATGATTTAAATGAAAAAAATAAAAATATTTGATACCACATTAAGAGATGGAGAACAATCACCAGGTTGTTCAATGAGTATTGAAGACAAAGTAAAAATTGCTAAAATATTAAATGACATGAAAGTAGATGTTATAGAAGCTGGTTTTGCAGCCAGTAATGATAAAGATTTTAATGCTATTAAATTAATTAGTAAAATATGTGATTATTCAATAATTACTTCATTAGCTAGATGTAATAAGAATGATATAGATATAGCTTATGAAGCAATAAAAGAAGCTAAACATAAAAGAATTCACGTATTTATTGCTACATCAGAAATACATATGAAAGATAAATTAAATAAAACTCCTGAAGAAGTAAAACAAATAACGCATGATATGGTAAGTTATGCTAAAAGTAAATGTGAAGATATTGAATTCTCACTTGAAGATGCAACAAGAACTGATCCAGATTTTGCATGTGAAATAATTGATATAGCGATTAATGCTGGAGCTACTACAATTAATATTCCTGATACAGTAGGTTTCATGACTCCTTTAGAATTTTCAAATTTTATTAAGTATTTAAGAAAAAATAGTAAATTAGATACTGTAGATATTTCCGTACATTGTCATAATGATTTAGGACTTGCTACAGCAAATACATTATCAGCTATAATTAGTGGAGCAAATCAAGTAGAAGTAACAGTAAATGGAATAGGTGAAAGAGCAGGAAATACCTCCTTAGAAGAAATAGTAGCTATTATAGATACTAAAAAAAGTTTAGGAATGACTACAGATATAAATACACATGTAATTAAATATGTAAGTGATGAAGTAGTAAAAGCAACTGGTTCAATTATTCAAAGTAATAAAGCTATAGTAGGAGTAAATGCCTTTAAACATGAAGCAGGAATTCATCAAGCAGGAGTAATAAATAATCGAAGCACATATGAAATATTAGACCCAACTAAATATGGAATATATACAGATAACATAGTTATAGGTATTCATTCAGGTAAAAATGCAATAATAAATAAAATGCAAAAATTAAATTTTGATATTAATTTATATGATATAAACCAAATCTTAATAGATATAAAAAATTGGTTTATAAGTGAAAATAATATAAATAATGTTAAAGAAATACCTGAAGAAGTATTTATAGTAATAGTAAGTAGCAATAAAATAAATCAAAAAATTAAAAAAAAGTCATAATTAAATGACTTTTTTTGACTTTTATCTATATTTTTGTATGTTATAATGGAACTAGTGGTGATTTTTATGCTTTATACATCAATTGAAAATAAAAAAATAAAAGAAATAAAAAAATTAAATGAAAAAAAATATCGTGATAAAACTAATTTATTTATAGTTGAAGGAGAACATTTAGTTCTTGAAGCATATAAAACAGGATTTTTAAAAGAACTATTTTTAGATAAAGATACATTATTTCCATTAGATGTAGAAACAAATTACGTAACTAATAATGTATTAAAATATAATTTGTAAAAAGAAAGAAGAATCTAAATTAGGTAATAGAATATTAATCTTAGATGATATTCAAGATCCAGGTAATTTAGGAACAATTATTCGTAGTTCAGTAGCTTTTAATATAGATACAATTATATTAAGTAATAAAAGTGTTGACGAATATAATTCAAAAGTAATAAGAGCCTCACAAGGATTACTATTTCATATAAATATAATAAGATGTGATTTGATAGAAGAACTTATCTCATTAAAAAAAAATGGATATCATATTTATGGTACCCAGGTAACTCATGGTAAAGATCTTCGTTCACTTGAAAAAAATAAAAAATTTGCTATAATAATGGGTAACGAAGGAAACGGAATGAGTGAAGAAGCAAAAGAATTATGCGATGAATTTATATATATAAAAATGAATGATTCATGTGAAAGTTTAAATGTCGGTGTTGCAACTAGTATTATACTATATGAATTTAGTGAGTAGGTGAAGTATGGATTTAATAAGAATAGGCCATGTAGCCAATACCCATGGCTTAAAAGGAGAAATAAGAATATTAAGTAATTTTCGTTTTAAAGAAAATGCCTTTAAAGTCTCTAATAAATTATATATAATGAACGATGAATTAATAATTAAAAGCTATCGTAAACATAAAGAATATGATATGGTTACATTTAAAGAATTAGATAGTATTGATGATGTACTAATTTATAAAGGTGAAGATGTATATATAGATAGAGAAAAATTAGAATATTCTGGATACTTAGATGAAGATCTAATTGGTTTAAATGTATATAATGGTAAAAAATTAATGGGTAAAGTAGTAGAAATACTAAAAACAAATGCCCATGATATATTAGTAATCCAAAATGGTAAAAAACATATGGTACCTAATATCGATGAATTTATTAAAAATATTGATTTAGAAAAAAAACGTATAGATATAAAATATATTAAAGGATTAGTAGATGAAGATTGATATTTTAACTCTATTTCCCAGTATGTTTGATGGATTCTTAAACGAATCAATCATAAAAAGAGCTCGAGACAATAAAAAAGTAGAAATCAATATTTATAATATAAGAGATTATTCAAAAGATAAACATAAAAAAGTAGATGATTATGCCTTTGGTGGTGGTTCTGGAATGGTTCTAATGCCACAACCAATATTTGATGCCGTAGATAATCTAAAAACAAGTGATTCAAAAGTAATATTATTAACTCCACAAGGTTGTATTTATAATCAGAAAATGGCATATTCTTTATCAAAAGAAAAACATTTAATATTTATATGTGGCCACTATGAAGGATTTGACGAAAGAATACGATCACTTGCTGATTTAGAAATTAGTATTGGAGATTATGTATTAACTGGTGGAGAAATACCAAGTATGGCCATTACCGATAGTATTGTTAGATTATTAGATGGGGTCATTAAAGAAGAATCACATGAATTTGATTCATTCAATAACAATTTATTAGATTATCCAGTATATACTAAACCAGTAGAATATCGTGGAATGAAAGTACCAGAAGTATTATTATCTGGTCATCATGCAAACATTCAAAAATGGAGATTAGAAGAACAAATAAAAAGAACGGAGATAAGAAGACCAGATTTATTAGAAAAGAGATGAAATTATGGGAAGTTATTACTTAACTAGACAACCTAAAACAGGTGAAATAATTTATATTAACTATGATAAGTATAAAGGATATAATATTACTCCTAAAAATAATATCAGTTATGATGGAGTAAGAGTTAATAAAATGATAATAGTAAAACCTTCCATGATTGAAAAAGTTTTAAAAAGAAAAATAAAAAATAGATTAGATTTATATTTAAAAACAATAGTTGAAATAATGGATGAAGACGAAAGTGGAACATCATCAGGAGTAAGAGAAGCACTAAATGAATTAACCCGTTTTAAAAATATCATTAAATATAAATATGAAAAATATTTAGAAGAAAAATATTTAATACTTTTAAATAAAAAAATAGAAATTTTAGAATACGAATTAAAGAAAAAATTAATAGTTCGTGAAAAACAAAAAGATTATAATGAAATGAAACAAGCTTATTTAAATAACATGTATAGAACTTATTTAAATAGCATGTATGGAAATAATGAATATGAAGATGAATTAACATCACATAGAAGGAGATAAAAGGAGTATTATGGATTATAGTGATTTAAAAGTACCTAATCATTTAGGTATTATCGTAGATGGAAATGGTAGATGGGCAAAAGCTCGTGGTAAAATTAGAAGTTTAGGACATAAAGCCGGCTTTGAAAGACTAGAAACAATAGTAAAATATGCAGCTACCAAAGGTGTAAAATATATAAGCTTATTTGTATTTTCAACTGAAAACTTTAAAAGAAGTAAAGATGAAGTAGATTATTTAATGAACTTATTTACTCATAACTTTCGAAAAATGGTCAAAAAATTCAATAAAGAAAATATGAAAGTAGTATTTTCTGGAAGACGTGAGCCATTAGAAGATAGAGTATATGAAGGCATGCAAGAAATGACAGAATCTACTAAAAATAATACCGGTATGGTAGTAAATTTCTGTCTAAATTATGGAGGACATGCTGAAATAGTAGATGCAACAAAAAAAATTGCAGAAGAAGTAAAAGAAGGTAAATTAAATATTGAAGATATTAATGATGAAGTATTTAATAAACACTTATATCATGATCTTCCACAATTAGATTTTTTAATTAGAACTAGTGGAGAAGTAAGAGTAAGTAACTTTATGTTATGGCAAATGGCTTATGCAGAAATGTATTTTCCAA
>CACYFN010000023.1 GCA_902773675.1 uncultured Erysipelotrichaceae bacterium
TTATAACCTAAAAAAATGTTTTTTACAACACTTTTTAATAAAAAACGTCTTTTAAATATAATCCACAAGCTGGAGCACATATTCCTGCTTTGGTTCTGTCATGCGATTCTAATATTTTTATTATATCTTCACTTTTATGTTTTCCTTCTCCAATTTCAATTAACATTCCTACCATATTTCTTACCATATATCTTAGAAATCCAGTGCCTAAAAATGATAGGGTAATTTGATTTAAATTTTTTTGATCACGTTCTAAATTAGTTTGAACAATGGTTCTAACATAATCATCTTTTTCTTCATCGCTTTTGGTAAAAGATTTAAAGTTATGTGTTCCTTCTAAATATTTAAGTGCTCTTTCCATTTCTGCTACATCAAGTCTTTTATTATATTGATAAATATAATCTTTTTCAATTGGATTATATGTACCCATATTTATTTTATATATGTATTCTTTAGCTTTAACATTAAATCTAGCATGAAAATCGTCAGCTACATTAACTATTCCTCTTATATAGATATCATCTGGAATAATACTATTTAGTGAATGTTTTAGTTTATCACAATCAATAATATTATCTAAATCAAAATGAGCTTTTTGATTATAGGCATGTACTCCGGCATCGGTTCTTCCGGATGCATGAATAGATACTTCTTGATTACTATTTATTTTAGTTATTGCTTCTTCTAATTCTTTTTGAATAGTTCTTTCATTCGGTTGTTTTTGATATCCTTTATATTTTGATCCATCATAAGAGAAAGACATAAAGTAACGCATTAATCATCCCTCTTTTCAATTTTATGATAGCACACATTTTTTTATTTTTCAATTATTTATAGGTATAAATATCTTTTATTAAATCATTAATATTATCTCTATATCCAATATTTATCCCTATTTTATTAAATACTTTTTTTTCAAATAAAATTATTTTTGGCATACTTATTTGACATTTTTTTAATAGTTTTTCATTAGTAAATATTTCGTATTTATTACCTTGTTCTAGTATACCTTTTTCATTAATAACAAATATATAATCAGCTATGCTATGGATAAAGTCACTATCATTACTGAAAATAATTATAGTTTTATTATATCTTCTTTTTATGGTTCTGATTATTTTTAGAAAATTAAGATAATGTTTATAATCTAAATATATATTAGGGGATTCTAAAATTAGTATTTTGGAATTTATAAGTAATATACTAGCTAATCTTATAAGATATAGTTCGCTACTACTTAAATCACTTATTTTTTTGTTTAAATATGTATTATCTAAACCTACTATTTTTAGGGAGTCAATTATTTTATTTGGATTTCTATGATTACTTTGTTCAAAGGCATAAGACAATTCTTTTTTTACTGTTTTATATAGTATATTATTTATTATTGGATGAATTATTAATTTTACAGAATCTACATATTTGCACGCATATTCAAGTAATTCTAAATTGATACCTTTTCCAATTATACAATTTATACTATTATTTTTTATGTTAAAATGATATTTTTCAAAAACTAGTTCCATATTTTATTCACCATTTCGTCTATACTTAAATATATATCTTCTAATAAATTATAATATTTTAGCTTTAATGATAGTTCTATTATAAATGGTAGGTTAAGATTATTATCTAGAAGTAATTTTTCTTCTTTTAAGGCTGCTTTTAATGGTTTATTTAAAACAACTTTTTTATTAATGATTACTATTTGATTACCAAATATGGAGTCTTCTACATTATTGGAAAAGTGGATAATACTTATTTTTTGTCTTTTTAAATATTTAAATATTTTATATTTATTATATGTACTTACAAAACATAAGGCATCATCTAAAATTAGTAATTCTGGGTAGTTTAATAAGTTTGATAATATTAATATTATTTGTTTTTGTTCATTATCTAATTCATATGGGTCTTTATCAATGATATCTTTTATTCTAAATTCATGGATTATTTTTTTTATTCTACGTTTTATAGTGCTTTCTTTGATATTATTTTGTTTTAAATAAAACATTAATTGATCTTTTACTGTTTTTCCTACTATTTGTTCAAAGGGATTTGTGCTTATATAATTAATTTTTTTGGTATTTATTTTTATATGTTTATAGTTTTCTACTATCAATTTAAATAAGGTACTTTTGCCACAGCCATTTGGTCCTAGAATAGTTGTAATACGATTTTTTTTGATATTTAGACTTAAATTTTCAAATACTATATTATCTTTGTATGAATAATTTAGTTTTTTTATTTCTACGATATTCATTGTAACCACCATAATTATTTATTATAGTTTAATTTTTTTTAGTTGTAAATTATATTTTAGAAATTTTTATAAATTTATATAATTTTTTTATTTTTGGTAATAATATTTATGGTGATACTTATGTTAAGTAAAAGTATTATTAATAATATTAATTATATTAAAAGATTAAATGATAATAGCGGTGATATCATTACTAGGATTATTAATAATAAAATTGGTTATATATATTTAGAAAGTGTTAGTAGTGATGATAAGGTTAGTGATTTTTTAAATAAGAGTTTTAAAAATATTTCTTCATTTAGATCTTTGTTTAATGAGTTAAATAATAAAATTTATAATAGTCATATGATGAAGATAGATAATTATACTGATATTTTTTATTATTTAGCTAGTGGTTATACTTGTATTTTTGTGGAAGGATATAATGAAGCAATTTTAGTGGAAACTAGGAGTGAACTTGATAGAGGGGTTGTGGAATCTAGTAGTGAGCCTATTGTAAGGGGCCCTAAGGATAGTTTTACGGAAAATCATCCTAAGAATATTGGATTAATTAGAAAAAGAATTAAGGATAGTAATTTAATTTTTCATAATACTATTGTTGGTAGAAGGACTAAAACTACTGTTAGTGTTGCTTATATCAGGGATATTGCGGATATGGATAGTGTTAATAAGATAATTTCTAAGTTAAAGAAAATTGATATTGATTCTATTATTGATAGTGGATATATTAGGGAGTTATTAGAAGAAAATAGTAAATCAGTATTTCCAAAAATGATTAGTACGGAAAGACCTGATTTAGCTTGTACTTCTTTATTAGATGGAAGAATAGTAATACTTGTTGAAAATACTCCTTTTGTTTTGATATTACCTGCTATGCTTATAGATTTTATTCATTCTACAGAAGATTATTATCATAAACCGATGAATGCTAGTTTTAATAGATTACTTCGGGTTATTTGTTTTTTTATTACAATTGTTACACCAGGAATGTATGTTGCTTTGATGACTTTTAATCCAGAAATTATTCCTAATGAGTTACTTATTTCTTTAAGTATGCAACGGGAAGGTGTTCCTTTTTCTACAGCAATTGAGGTATTATTATTTGTAATTGTTTTTGAGATGTTAAGGGAGGCTGATATTCATTCTCCTAATGTATCAGGATCGGCTATGAGTATTGTTGGGGCTTTGGTATTAGGTGATGCGGCTGTTAATGCTGGAATAGTATCTCCTATTGTTATTATTATAGTTGCAATTACTTCGATTAGTGAACTTGTATTTTATGATGTTGATATTATTAATGCTTTAAGGGAATGGAGAATATTATTTATTATTGCTTCTTTACTTTTAGGGTTAATGGGATTTGTTTTAGCTGGTATTATATTACTTGCTAAACTTGTTAGTATTACATGTTTAGATATTCCTTATTTAACTCCATTTAGTCCTCTTTATATAAAACAGTGGAGTGATTCAATATTTAGATTTCCTCGTGGTAATTTAAAGTATAGGGCATCTTATTTAACTAATAATATTGTTAGGGAGGTAAATTGTGAAGAAGATAATAATTAGTTTTTTTATTCTTTTTGGTGTATGTGGGTGCTGGAATTATAAAGAATTAAATGATTATGCGATTGCTAATGGTATGGCTATTGATTATATTGATAATAAATATAACGTTAGTTTTTTAATATCTAATGGTAAGAAAATTGAAAACAAGTCAAGTAATAGTCAATATCAATCTTTTATATATAGTGGGAGTGGTGATACTATTAGTGATGCTGTTAATGATATTGGTTTAATAATTCCTAAACAATTATATATTGGAGAGTTAAATAGTATTGTGATATCGGAAGAGGTTGCTAAAAATGGTTTATATGATGCATTAGAATATCTATTAGAAGATTCTAAGTCGAAAAAGAATTTCTTTGTTGTTTTAGCTAAAGATTCTTTAGCTAAGGATATTCTTAGTGTTACTACTCAAATATCAGATAATTTATCAGAATCTATTTCTAATAATATTCAGTCTTCTAATAGGTCACAAGGTAGTATTGTTTCTAAGACTTTTAATGATATTATTTATGAATTAGTTAATGATGGTATTGATACATTTATTAGTAGTTATACTATTGTGGGTAATAAGGATATGGGAGTTACAAATGATGATTTAGAATCTAATGAACCTAAATCATATATTAAGTATGATAATTTAGGTATATTTAAAGGTGATAAATTAGTTGGATGGGCTGATAGTAATCAGAGTAATGGTATTAATATTATTAATAATGATGTTAATGAATTATATCTTAATATTCCATGTGATGATGGTTATGTTGTTGTTAATACAACTGATTTACATAGTAAAAAAGAGATTGGTAAAGATTTTGTAAAAATTAATACTACTGGTAATGCTTGGATTAGTGAGGTTACTTGTTCTATTAATTTGGATAATGAAGATAATATTAATGAATTAAAAAAAAGAATTGATATGGAGATTGAGAAACTAATTAATGCTGGTTTTATGTTTGCTAGAGAAAATAAATCAGATGTATTTGGATTTGGTCTTAGTTATTATAAAAACAATCCTAAAGAATACAAAAGTATTAATTGGGATGATATTTATTCTAAGATTGGTATTAATGTAAATGTAAATATAGATATTAAAAAAAGTGGTTCTTTAAAAAAGAATATAGAGAGGATTAAAGATGAATAAAATAAATAAATCAGAGATGGGTTCTTTATCTTTCTTTTTGATAAGGGCATCTTTTATTGGTATTACTTTTAATAGTTTAATTAATATTTCTAAACAAGATAGTTATATTAGTATGATTATTGCTTTTATATTAGGTTTTATACCACTATTATTTATTTACTATATATTTAATTATGAACCTAGTTTATCTTTACCTAAAAAGAATTTAAAATTATTTGGTAATATATTAGGTACTATTATTAATATTATAATCATTTGGTTTACATTTTTTGTAATTTTATTACTATTTAGCAATTTAGTTACTTTTATACATAGTAATTATTTGGATAAAACTCCTACTATTGTTATATCAATTGTTTTTATGTTAACTATTATTTATGTTTTAGTACATGGTATTAAAACTATATCAAGAACTAGTATGATATTATTTTATATTTTTATTATTTTATTTTTATTAAGTCTTATAGGATTATTTAGTCAATTATCGATTGATAATTTTAAACCTTTTTTGGAAAGTGGTTATACTATTTTATTTAAAGGAACTTATTCTTATATTACTTATAATGTACTTCCTTTATATTTACTTTTAATTATTCCTAAGAATGATATTGATGGTAAGAATTTTTTTAAACATATAACTACTGGTTATATTATAGCAAGTATTTCTTTATTATTAGTTTTGGTTACGACAATTGGAATATTTGGTATTAAGATGTGTGAATTATATGAATATCCGGAATTTCAGGTTTTAAAGTATGTTTCTTTAATTGGAATGTCAGCTAGAATTGATGGAATTCTTATTATTCAGTGGATATTTGATTTAATGGTTTTTATGATGGTGGGAATGTATTTTATACTTGAATGTACTGATTCTTTATTTGAGGTAAATAATCATATATTTTCTATTATTATAGGTACTATATTAATTATTTTGAATGAATATATTATTAGTAATATGTTGATAAGTAATCATTCAATTAATATTATTTGTAATATTATGTTTATAAGTATTAGTTTATTTTTAGTTATTATGTTTATAAGTATTAAAATTAAAAATATGCACAAAAAAAAAGAATAGATATCCTTAAATGATTGGTTCTATTCTTTTATTTTAATTATATTAGTAGCTATTTTTTCTTCTATTTCTGGTGTTTTAAATGTTTCTATTTTAAATTTAACTAAATCACCTATTTTGGCATTTTCATATAATATATTTTGATATGAGAGAATATATTTATTACCATTTTCATCAATTATTCGGCCACTACTGCCATTGAAATCTAAAATTTTACCATATTTCATCATTTTTTTACACTCCCTTTTTCAAGTTCATATTGAGTTAAAATATTATTTATTTCTTCTATAGTTCTTGGATTATTTTGGTATTTGTCTATAATATATGTTCCTATTTTATTATCATATACTGAAATATAGTAATCTTCTCCACTTATTAATAATGTTGGTACTTCTATATCTTCTTCTATATCTATTTCATCTATGGATAATCCGTTTAGTAAGCTGTTAATTATGTGTAATTGTATCATTCTCTCTTTAGCATCTTGTTCTTTATATATTGTATATTTATCTCGTAATGAAGAATATTTTTTTAGTGGAATATTAAATTTATAGTCTACTAGTTTATGATCTGGATTTGATGTAGCAAGTATAATTGCCTCTGTACTTAAATTAAAGCTCAAACCATATAATGCTTGTTTTAATTCCTTAATTGTTAAATTTATGCTTTGATTTTCTTTTTCATGAGTTGCTAAAGCATAATCTGATGTTATTATTACATTATCAATAGGAGCATTACTATTTTTACTAGCTTCAATTAAATAATTAGCAACTTCTTTTATATATTTATACAAATCTTCATTAGTATAATCTTCATCAGCACTATTTCTTAATTCATTTAAAAATATGGTATTTCCATTTCTTAAACCACTTACACGACTAACAAACTTACCAGTTTTAGGGTTTGTAAATCTTATATGGAAACAGTTTTCATCATTGATGCAAGCTTCATATAGATCATTAAATGCTCCACCTTTTCTCATACACGATTCTGTTCTTTCACCATAAGTAAGATTTATCATATTTGTAAAATTACCTAAATTTACATTTATAGTTTTATTATTTTGGATGGTAAACTCTTTATTAATTGGTGGTGTGGTCAAATGTTTTTTGTTATACATATCATTAATTAAAGTTACACAGCCATTTAATCTTTTATGTTTAGGTAGACTAGCTTTATTTTTTCCAGGATTTGATGCAATATAATTATAATCTTCTTTTCCAAATAGTAATGAATATATATTTGATACACATGAATAACAGTTGGCATAATCTATAATGGAGGTTAAAGTTTCTTCAGGTGATTCTACTTTATCGACAAATTTGTCAAAATTACTAAAAAAACTTGCTATTGTATTTTCATTAAAATTAATGTCACATTGTTTCATTAAGTTATTAAATGTGTCTTGCCATCCTAATATTTTATATTTTTCAAAGAAGTTATTTAATTTTTGATATAGTTCTTCATTTTCCAAAAGATAAACTATTCCTTCATATTTTGCTTCTACTAATGTTTCTAAAAAGAAATCTAAATTAACTTCTTTTTGAATTAAATCATATTGTAAATATTTATTTCTTTCAAAAGATGGATTATATGAAGAAAAATTTATTTTTTCTTTATAAAGTTTTTCTAATAGTGAATTTAATGTTCTTAAATATTTTTTCTCTTCAGATTTTAAATTAATACTTTTTGGATCTTTTTTAAACTTTATTAATTTATCTAATAAATCCATACTGTTAATCAATAATTTTTCTTCTTCTGTTAGTTTATTTTTATCTAATTGTTTTAGACAATAAACGATATGATAATATCCTTCTTGTAATTCTTGTTTTTTATATTCATCTTTGGATATTATTTTATCTAGTTTTAATATATTATCTATATTTTTAATATTTTCTTGTAAATATAATTCTCTATTATATGCAATAAATTTATTTGTAATTTGATGTAGTAAATTTAAATTACCATTTAATATTTGATTTATAAATTCATTATAATTAATATTTTCTTTTGATAATATGCCATCTATATCAATACTTTCATTTATTTTTTTTAATAACATATTTATGGCTTTAACATTTTGATTGCTTATTAATTTTTCAAATGTTCCAAATATGTTATATATATTTTTTTGTTCTATTATAAATTTTCTTTGTATTAATGAATTTAATATATCATTTTTAATATTTTTATCAAAATAATAATTATTATCATTAAATAGTTCAAATAATTTATTAATATAATTTAAATCCATATTTATTATTTTTTTTAAGTTATCATTATCAATATATTTAAGTGTTAAAAAGCCAAATTTGTTTATAAATTGTTTTAATCCTTCATAGCTTACTTCAAATTTTTTAGAGTATACTCTAATTATTGATTCGTAATTTTGATCAAATATTGGTAATTTTGAATTCGTAATCAATAATGTATGGATATCTTCAAAATACTCGTTTAATTGTTCTTCGGTTAATAGTTCAAATAATAGATTACTATAATATAAGCAATTATGTGGTGGTCTAAAGCTTTTCTCACCTATTATATATGAATAATCAAATAATTTTTCTTCTAATACATATTTATTAAATAATTCTTTTAAATCTTCTTCTTTTAGTTTATTTATTAGGCTATAAAATGTATAGTCTCCTAATTTTATATTATTCTGTTTATAATATTCAACTATAAATATGGTTACATCTTTTTTTATTTCATCTGGTAGATCTTCAGTTACCGTAGATAAACTTATGTTTTTTAATATGTCTGAATCTATTAAATATTTAAGTGCTTCTTTTATATCATAACCATTTTCATAAATAGTATTTATAATTGGAGTAGCATTATATATTCTTTCATGTTCCTTTTTATTGTATTCATCTGTTTGCATTTTGGTAAACTCAACTAAAAATTTTAATATTTTAAACATTGTAGATTCTTTAAATTCTTTATTATCTTGTGGAAAACATTTAAGTATTTTTTCATAATCATATTCTTTGTAACGGTATTTATTTTTTTCATATTTATATAAGAAGTCTTTAAAGATAATATCTACTAAAATATGATATCTATCTTCTACATTAAATTCTTTTAAATAATTTTCAATACAATATGAAGAAATTATTTCTTCTTGATTTAGTTCTTCTTTCTTTTTTATTTCTGATAAAAATTGTTCTTTGTATTGATAGGGTACAAGTTTAAAAATATAATCTGATTCATATTTTGTATTTTTCAATGCATTTACTAATATTTCATATACTATCTTTTCATCTGTTATACCAGATATTAATTTTTCTTTGTTATAATATTTATTATAGTCTAATAGATCTATATATTTAATTCTTATATTTGCAGGAAGGTCAATAATAAAGGTGTTTAGTAAGTCTCCTTTTCCTAATTTATCTTTTATTTTCAAAAAATATTCTTCTTTTTCTTTGTCTGGTAACGATTCAAATAAATCTAGATTCATATTTTAGTTCACCTTTTTTCTTTTAAATAATCCTTTTCCTATTATTTTATCAAATGATTTAGTTTTATAAGTAATTATGAAATAAATAAGTGCACCTACAATTGTACAAATAATTACTACTAATATAGCTGTTAATCTACTTCTTGTTTCAAATGGTAATACTTGTTTTAATGCAAGAATAGCTATTGACATGGCTAATACTGAGATTATAGTTATAAGGAATTGTTTAAATGTTTCTTTGTAACTTACTTTAAATACTTTTTTTAAATCATACATTGATATTGATATCATTATAATATATCCTAACATGGTTGCAAATAGATTTCCATAATATATAGGTAAACCTAAATCATAAAAAAGGTTCATAAATGGAATATTGGTTATTGCATTAAAAAGAAATCCTAATATTAATCCAGTAAATAGACCTTTATATCTATTTACTGATTGCATTATTATCATTATATTACTTGATATACAGTTAAATACAGCTATAAAGATACTAAACATAAATACTTTTGGTCCATATTCACTATTACCATAGAAGATTGTCCATACTGGTTTAGCAAGTAAGCTAAGTCCTACGGCCATTGGTATCGTGATATATATTACTATTTGAAGTGTTCTATTGATTTTGTTTTTTACTTCTGTATAGTTCTTTTTTACAAAGTCACTAGTTAGATTAGGTAGTAAGCTTATTACTATTCCGGATGCTACTGCTGTTATAATTACATTTAATTTAGATCCTAAAGTTGTTACTATATTCATTATAATTGCTGCTGTTTCGGTATTATAACCATGACTGGTTAGGGTTCTTACTACTGTAAACATATCTACTAGTTCAAAAGAAGAACCAATGAATCCCATTACTACAAATGGGATGGTATATCCTATTATCTTTTTTATCAATTGTTTATTAGATACTTGCTTTTCTTCTTCTTTTATTTCTTTTAGATTATCTTTAGGGATTTGTTTTCGTTTAAATAATAAATAAAATAAGGCAAATATAGCTCCTGCTGTTGCTCCAAATACTGCAATTGAAACTGCTATTGATACATTTTTTCCTATTAATTTTAAATATATTAATGATCCTAATACTATTATTAATACTCTTACTAGCTGTTCTATTACTTGGCTTATGGATGATGCTTTTATGTATTTCATTCCTTGCATATATCCTCTTATCATACTAATTAGAGTTACAAATATTATAGCTGTTGCGGATACTCTTATAACTAGTGTTATGTCTGCTATAGTGTTTCCATAGTTATTATCTGGTATAATGTATTTAGCTAAGTTAGGAGCAAATACAAATAATAGAATAGTTGATACAATAGCTGTTATCAGCATTATACGGGATGCTAATTTATATGAACATTGTTTTAAGTTATAATATTTTAGGGTATTATATTCACTTACTAGTTTACTTATAGCTAGGGGTAACCCTACTGTTGATAGGTTAACAAATACTGCATATATATTATAGGCACATCCATATAAAATACTACCTTTTTCTCCTATAATTGAGTAAAATGGTATTACATATAATATTCCTAATATTTTAGTTATTACTAAACATATAGTAGCTATAAATGCTCCTTTTAGAAAGTTATCTTTTTTCAATATTATCAAATCCTTTATAAAATAATTATACTATGTTTAAGGCTTTTTAACAAGTAGTTTAAAAAATTAGAATAATAACTATTCTAATTTTCTTTTATAAAATATCTTTTATACCATATTAAGAAGCAATATATTGTATATATTTTTCTTCCGTATGGTTTTTTGCCAAGTTTCTGATCATTTAACATTTTAAGTAATTCTTTTTGATTAAAAAATTCAGATACAAATTCTTCTTCAAATAAATCTTTTACTAAGTTATAATATTTATCTTCTTTTATCCAATAATGAAATGGTACTGGAAATCCCCATTTTGGTCTTTTAGCCCATTCTTCTGGTAATTTTTTATATGCTGCTTGTCTAAATATATATTTAGTAGTATTATGGGATATTTTTAATTTGGTTGGTATGGTTCTGGCTGTATCCATAACTACTCTATCTAATATAGGGACTCTTAGTTCTAATGAGTTTGCCATAGTCATTTTATCGGCTTTAAGAAGTATATCTTCTACTAGCCATAGATGCATATCTAGGTATTGCATTTTGGATATTTCATCTAAATCTTTTACTTTGTCAAAGATTGGTTTTGTTACTTCATGAAAATCTTTACCTTTTAAATATTCTTTATTTAATACTTTTTTCTTTTCTGATTCATTAAAGATAAATGATGAACCTGTATAATATTCTTCAACTGATAATCCATTTCTTACTAGGAATTTTCTTCCATGGAACCATGGACGATTAAAAGCTATTTTACCTAGTGCATGTCTTATAAATTTTGGAAATTTACGATATTTTAAATCTTGATTTGATATGGCATAACTTTCATATCCACCAAATAATTCATCTGCTCCTTCTCCAGATAATACTACTGTTACATGTTCTTTTGTCATTTTTGATAAGAAATAAAGTGGTACTGCTGACATATTAGCATGTGGTTCATCAGAGTAATACATAATATCTTCTAGGTTATCAAAGAATTCATCAGGGGAAATTACTTTATTAACATTTTCTATTTTTAATAAATCTGATAAGTTTTTGGCATGATCTATTTCATTAAAGTGTTCTCTTTCAAATCCTACGGAGAATGTTTTATCCGGCATTAGGGTAGCTACTATATAACTAGAGTCTACTCCTCCTGATAGGAATGCTCCTAATTTTACATCACTTCTTTTATGACATTCTACTGATTTTTCTATTTTATCTTGAATTTCTTCAATGAATTCTTCATCGGTTTTGTCTTTAATTTCATAATTAACATCATAGTATTCTTCGATATTCATTTTACCATCTTTAAGGGTAAACATATGGCCTTCTTTAAGTTTAAAGACATTTTTAAAGAATGTTTCTTCAAGAGCAGAAAATTGAAATGTTAGGTATGGTTTTAGAGCTTCTTTATTGAGTTCTTTTTTAAAATTTGGATGATCTAGAAAACTTTTTATTTCTGATCCATAGATAAATAATTCATCTGTTTTATAGTAGTAGAATGGTTTTATTCCAAAATGATCACGTGCACCAAATAATTCTTTTTTATTATTATCCCATATTACAAAGGCAAACATTCCTCTTAATTTTTTTACTATTTCACTGCTATACTCTTCATATCCATGAATTATTACTTCGGTATCGGTATTTGTTTTAAATTTATGGCCTTTTTTTTCTAATTCTTTCCTTAGTTCTTGAAAATTATAGATCTCTCCATTAAAGGTTATTACTAATGATTTATCTTCATTATAGATTGGTTGATCTCCACCTTTAAGATCTATGATACTTAATCTTCTAAATCCTAGTGCTACTTCATTATCTATATATGTACCACTACTATCTGGTCCACGATGGATGATTCTATCCATCATTTTTTTTATTATTTTTTCTTTTGCTTTTGATGGTGTTTTATCTATAAATCCTGTAATTCCGCACATATATTTCTCCTTTATTTATTATTTTTTCTTCTTAATAGTTTTTTTATTATTTTATGTCTTAGAGGTATTATTTTCATAAACATAAAATACATTGGCTTATTAATAATATAATCAAATTCACCTATAAATTCTGTATATTCTCCACCCCATTTTTTCTTAAAGTCATGAAGTCCTACTAAATTACTTGTACTTTTAGGATCTCCTATTGTACCAAATACATCAAATATTTCTTTTTTATTATTAAAAGCATCTCTAATTTGCTGTTTATATACTAAGTAGTTAGCAAATAAGTTTTTATAATCCATATCATTTGCAGCATATAGTGCCCAACTTTTATTACCATAGTTAACTGTTAGATATGATGATACTACTATTTTTTCTTGGGGTTTATCAATAAAGAATTCTAATTGTTTACTTATACTTTCTAATTCTTTATCAATTTCTTTTCTTCTATTATTAGCTTTTTTACCTGTATCGTCTTTTATTAGTTCTAATTCTTTTTCTAATTGTTGTTTTTTACTATTTAATTTATTAGTTGTTTCTTTTATATCTATTTTACCAAGATATAAAGTTACAAAGTTATTTTTGGAAAATATTTGATAAAATTTATGGTAGAATTCTTCGGTATGAGAATAAAAATCTTGTCTTTTTTCAGTTATACGCATTAATCTTACAAATTCTTTAATATCATCTTTATTACCAATTTCTACTATTACACCTGATTGTTCGGCTTTTTTTATTCTTTGAAGGGTAGTTTTTGTGTATCTACTTTCTATTTCTTCAATACTATTATTAAGTGGAATTCTAAAGGTATATCTAGGTTGCATTGTTTCAAAATACTTAGTTAATTTTTTTCTCTTAAATCCTAATTTTATTAAATAATCCACTAATTTATAATTATCTTTTCCTTCTATTTTATTAGCATCTTCATCTATGGTATGAAGCAATATATCTGGATCTATTCTAAAGAATAGTGCTTTATTTTTTTTACAATATTTTTTTATTTCTTCTGTCAAATATTTAACTAATTCTAAGTTAGAATAATCTACTGTATATCCTCTTGGAATATAGTAATATGAATATCCCATTGGTAATTGTTTTTTTAGAAGTAATGCGGTAGCTACTATTTTATTTTTTTCTTTTACTCCAACATAAATTGGTATTAAATTTCTTAGTTTTGATACTTCTCCCCATTCATATGATTCTAAGAAGTGAGTATTTTTATTATTTTCGGTAAATTTTCGATATTCTAATTCATTTAAATCAAATATTATTTCCATAGATTTATCCTTTCTAATTGTTAGTCCAATATGCTTCTTTGTAATCTTTAAAGTATCTTTTATCTTTTCTATAAAGTAAATACATTCTTTTTAATGATTTATCTTTGTTATATTTGATTGGATTAACATGATCTTTATACATTGATAAGGCTTTATTTTTTATTTTTTCATTTACTACATAGTCTTTTATTATTTTTTTTGGTACAAATGATAATAGTACTTCTTTATCTAATACTTCATATTTTAATAGTTCTTTTTTGATTAAGTCACAATATAGTATTTCTATTAGGTTGCATCCGGCTTTGGTTAAATAGTAACTACATCTTCCCTGTCGTGGATTTATTTCTAATAGTTTAAATGAATTATCTTTTTTATCATATTTTAAATCAAATTCATAAAATCCAGTTAGCCCTATTTTTTCTGAAAATTTTCTTATTTTTTCAACTATTTCATTCGTATTATTAAATTCATTATATCCATTAATTAGTACTGCTGCATTTCCTACTAGATCTTTTTTATGTTCTTGAAGGGCTATTTGGGCTAGTGTTATTCTTTTTACTTTTGAGTTTTTATCAGCATATATGACACTATCAAATAGATAACTATCATCACCTTCAATGTATTCTTGGATAATAATGGTATCTTTATATCCAATATTGTATATTTCTTTGATAGTTTGTTCTAGTTCTTCTTGATTATTTACTTTATATATTTTTGTTTTATTTGGTTTTTCTATATGTCTATATTCTACTACGTTTGCTGGTTTTACTATTACTGGATAGTTAAAATGAATATTCAATTTATCATTTTTTTTATGGTAGATTGTTTTTGGTAGTTCTATTATTCCATTATCCATATATGTTTTATAAAATAATTCTTTATTGGATAATGTTTCTATAATACTATATTTTGGATAATTAAAGATAAATTTATTTTTTAGTTTTCCTTCATTTTTAGATATTAATTCGATATAGTTTTCTGTTGCGCTTACTAATAAGATTTTTTCAGTTTTATGTTCTTCGTAGAATTCATTTAATATTTTTAAGAATTCTTTTTCTTCCCAAATATTTTCATAGTATTTTGGTTTTACTATCTTACTGTTAGCTGTAAACCATATAGGATTTTTAGCTATAATATAGGCTTGTTTATTTGTTAATTCGTGATAACATCTAGCCATATAATAGGCATTAGCGTCTGCTCCAATTATTAAAAGGGTAAAATCCATATTATTCCTCATACTTTCTATCAACTCTATTTGATATACTTACTAGTATATGATGTGGTGAATCATTATTAGCTATAGATCCAACTGTTATTTGATCATTTATTATATCTACTTTATCGTGAAGTTTTACTTTATCATCTACTTTTACCATTATATAATCCATACATATAGCTACTATATCATATCTTTTATTATTAATCATTACTTGTTTATAATTATTGGTAATTCCATCAGCATGTCCAATTGGTATTACAGCAATAGATGTATCATATGGTGCGATATATGATGCATTGTATCCAACAAATTCTCCTTCTTTAATGTGATTAATAGTTATTACTTCAGAATGAAGGCTTAATACTTTTTTTAATTTTAGATTATTGGTTAATATTGTTTTGGATACTTTTAGGAAGTGTAGTTTTAATCTTCTTTTTATTTTATTTTTTATACTCATTTTACTTATATTATATGTAAATCCATACATCATAAGGCCTACTCTTACTCCATTTGCGAATGGTAGTTTTTTGTGACGAGCCAAGCCTAAGGAATTAAATATGTGGACTATTGGTATTTCTTTTAAGTTTATTTCTTTTGTTAATTCAATAAATTTTTCTATTTGATAATCATAATATATATCACTTACTCCACTGGTAGCTAAATGGGTATATATTCCTTCTAATTCTAGTTTAGATGTTTTTAGGTTATCTACTATTTCTTTTACTTGTTTTGAATCATTTATTCCAAATCTATTCATACCACTATTAATTTTTAGATGGACTTTTATATTTTTATTTAGTTTTAATAGTTCTTTATAATAATCATATGAAATAATTGAAAGTGTTATATTGTTTTTAATTACTAAATCTATGTCTTTTGGATCTATATATCCAAAACATAATATTGGTAGTTTGGTATGTTTTCTTACGGATATTCCTTCTTCTAGGGATGATACTGCAAGATAATTTAATCCTGCTTCTTCTAGTGTTTTAGCTATAATATCACCATGTCCATAGGCATTTGCTTTTACTACTCCAATATAGTATTTATAATCGCTATAATAGTTTTTTATTTCTTTTATATTATGTTTTAGATTTTTTAAATTTATTAATGCATATGTATTTCTCATCTTTATCACCATACTAATATTTTACCATTAATATTGAAGAAAGACAATAAAGATATTGTTTATTTTAGAGGGGTGTTAATTGAAAATGTAAATTGCGGTTAATAATATAAAACTGAAAGTAAGTCTTTCATCAGTTTTAGTCAAGGGCTAGACTTTAGTCTAGTTAATCTCG
>CACYFN010000024.1 GCA_902773675.1 uncultured Erysipelotrichaceae bacterium
TTACAATACCATTATAACATCCATTTACACAAACACAATACTTAACTATAAAAAAGTAACTTTAGCACTGTCAAAAAATGTCAAATAATAAGTTTTAATGTATCTTGCAAAAATATAGTATAAATATATTAAATTAAAATAAATCTATTTATCTAAAATTACTATTCCTTTTATACTATTTTTTTCAATAGGACCAAAATGTCTACTATCCAAAGATATTTCTCTATTATCACCCAAAACAAAATATTGATTATCTCCTAAAGTAATATTATTATCTCCATCAGTATAATTATATGCATAATTATCATCAATTAATTCAGTAGAATTAATATATATTTTCCCATTATTAATAATAATAGTTTCACCAGGTAAACCATATATTCTTTTAATTAAAGTATTAGAATCATTTTTAAATACAATTATATCAAAACGCTTAAATGAATCTGTTTTTTTATATAATATTTTATCTCCATCATTTAATGTTGGTGCCATTGAATTACCATTAACAATAATAAATCTATTATCTATTAATTCAATTATTTTAGGTACAAAAAAACGACTTGCAACTAACAATATAAATAACACCAAAAATATATATAAAAATATAAACTTATTAGATTTAGTTTTTTCTTTCATAAACAATCCTCTCCAGTATAATTATAATACTATAAAATTTTAAAAAAAACAATGTATTACTACATTGTTATACTTGCTCCAAATCCAATTGGAAAACCTATTAAGAACCATCCAAGAACAATAACTAATAATGATAACATTAATAACCATAAAATAGGCATCATATGTTTCATAGTACCAAATATATTATTATCATTCTTATCATTTTTATATAAGAAACCAATCATAATTATTAAATAAATATATATTGGAGATAAACATTTTCCAACTGCATCAGCTGCCATAAATAAATATCCTGTAAAAGCCGGATTAATATTAGATCTCATAAGAAGTGGAACAAATACCGGAGAAGCCAAATTCCATTTAGTTAAAGCTGATGGAATTAAAATTGACATAAGAACTATTGCAATAAAAACAATAAATACTAAAGCAATACCACTAAACTGTAAAGATCCAACAAAATCTATTATATTAGTAGCAAACACCGTACTAATATTTGTCCAATCCAAAACCCCTAATAATACAGAAGCAAAAAACATAAGTACAAATATATAACCAGTATTATCAAATGCCTTAGTCATACAATATGTATAATCACTACGTTTTATATTACGAGATATTTTACCATATATAAAACTACAAATAAGAATAATAGCTAAAATAAGTAAAAGTAAACTATTACTTAAAGGAGCACCTTCACCCATTAAACTATCAATATAATATTTAGAATCACTTTTAAGTAACATACCTGATAAAGGTAATCCTGGAATAATTGCATATGTAAAAAATCCAATAAGTAATATTCCTATAATAAATGTTGGAATAAAAGCTTTTTTAGTAATAACTAAATTATCAGTATCTTCATTCCTTTTATATTTTTTAGCTAACTTTTTTTCAATTAATATAGTACCTAAAATACAAATAATAATAGTACTAACAATCATAATATAAAAATTAGACCATACATCAAATTTAAATGATGAATCAATACTACTAGCAGCACTCTCCGTCATCATACCAAGTAAATAACCTTGATAATTCATAAATATTCCAGAACTATAACCAACAGTAATACCAATAAACATTGTAATAACACCTAAAGATGAATCACGACCTAAATACCTATAAATAACTCCTATTAAAGGAAGCAATAATACATAACAATAATCACCTAAAAATGTAGATAAAATTCCAAGTAATAAAGTTAAAAATGTTATATATCTAAACTTCATCTTTTTAAATGGTAATAATAAATGTTTAAGTAAACCACTAGTTTCTAAAATAGATACAGCAATCAAAGAAATAATTAAATAAACTAAAGGCTCCATCATTTGAAAATTCAAAATAGTATTATTTAATATATATTTAATACCATCCTTACTAATAGCATTATTAATAGTAACAATAGAAGTTTCAAGTGTACCAGCTTCAGTTGCATAACCCCTAACCCCTAGAAGATTTAAAATAAAACTTAAAACGCAAACACCAATCAGCAAAAATATTATAGTCGTAATTGGTCCAGTACGTTTAAGTTTCTTACTAACCTTAGTCATTTTACCTCCTAATATTTTATAACTTTTTTTAATTTTTTATTAAAATCAACTCTAGATAACATCACAGTATGTCCACATGCAATACATTTAATTTTAATATCAGCACCCACTCTAGTAATTAACCATTCATTAGTTCCACATGGATGCTGCTTCTTCATCATCACAACACTATCTAATTTATATTCATTTTGCACTATGTACCACCACCTGTGGATAAGGAATAGTAATATTACTTTCATTAAATGCATTAACAATTTCTTCTTTTATCATTCTTGATAAAGTAATTGTATTAATATAACTATCCATTGCAATAACCCTAAAAACAATACCACTATTTTCTAATTCTTGAACACCTAAACACTCAATACTACTAACTTTTTTTTCTTTTTTAAATAATTCACATAAATTATCAAGTACTTCCCTAACTTTACCTAAATCAGATTCATAAGCAACAGCAACATCAATAATAGCAGTATTTTTAGACATACTAAAGTTTATAATTTCCGAAATATTACGATTAGAAATAATCTTAACTTCACCAGTATATGCTCTTAACTTCGTAGTACGAAAATTAGAAGCTAACACTTCCCCTTTAAAATCACCTATTTTAACCCAATCACCAATACTATACTGTCCTTCAAAAACAAGATAAGCACCTGATATAAAATCCTTTAATACATCTTGCAAAGCAAGACCTATTACTAAACTAAATACACCTAAAGAAGCAACAAAAGAAGCAGTATCAACACCAAAAGTTTGTAATACAATAATTAACCCAATAGCTAAAACAAACAAACGAAATAAATTACTAACTAAATTAACAATTGTTCTATGTTTCTTAATATCAATATTTTTATTTTTTATACTAAATATTTTAGAAACAACAAATTTTGATAATGTACATAAGAATAAACAAACTACAATTACAACAACAACAGTTATAACTTGCCTAGATAATAGAAAATGTAAAAACTTATTCATTTGCACCTATAACATCAATTATTCTATTTAAATCAGCAATATTAGTAAAATATAATTCTATCTTATTATCTTTTATCTTAACTTTAGTATCTAATTTTTCTCTTAAAATATCTTCTGCATACTTATATTCACTAACTTTAGGAATTCTTCTTTCAATTTTATTCTTTTTAGGAGTCTCTAAAGAAACATTTTCTACTTCCCTAACAGGAATCTTTTTATCAACTATCTCATGAGCCATTGCAACTATCTTTTCATCACTTTCAAGTTTACTTAATACTCTAGCATGACCCATACTAATTTTATTTAAAGCAACCATTTCCTGAACTTCCTTAGGAAGTCTAAGTAAACCTAAAATATTAGTAATATGACTTCTACTCTTACCAACCTTTTTAGAAAGTTCATCTTGAGTTAGATTTAATTTTTCAATCATAGATTTATAAGCAATAGCTTCTTCAATCGCACTTAAATTTTCTCTTTGTAAATTCTCAAGAAGTGCGATTTCCATCATTTGCTCATCATTTAAATCACGAATAATAGCTGGTACTTTAGTAAGTCCGGCTAATTTAGAAGCACGAACTCTTCTTTCACCAGCAATTATTTCATAACCTTTAATACTTTTTTTAACAATTATAGGCTGAAATACACCATGTTCTCTAATAGAACTTGATAGTTCTTCTAATGCCTCCCTATTAAATACCTTTCTTGGCTGATAAGGATTAACACGTAAATCACTAATATCAACTTGAATAATTTCATCCTTAGTAGCAGTTTCATAAACTTGTTCCTCAAAATTACTTAAATTTAAATTTTCATTATTAAATAATTGTTCCAAACCTTTTCCTAAAGCTCTTTTTCTAGTTTCCATTTCTCTCAACCACCTCTTTTGCTAAATTTAAATAAGCCTCAGTTCCACGACTATGTGGATCATAAGCATGAATTGGCTTGCCATGACTTGGTGCTTCCGAAAGCCTTACTAATCTTGGAATAATAGTATCAAAAACTTTCTCTTTAAAATAACTTTTAATCTCTTCAACAACTTCAAGACCCAAATTAGTACGATTATCAAGCATAGTTAAAAGTACACCCTCTATATCCAAATTTGGATTTAACTTCTTTTGAGCTATCATTATAGAATTAAGAAGTTGCATAATTCCTTCAAGAGCAAAAAACTCACATTGAACAGGAATAATAACCGAATCAGCAGCTGCAAGTGCATTAGTAGTAATTAATCCTAACGATGGAGGACAATCCAAAATAATAAAATCAAATGTATCTCTAATTTGACTAACATATTTTTTAAGTTGTAACTGCGCAACAAACTTAGAATCCTCACGACTCATTTCCATTAATTCCATATCAATACCAGCTAAATTAATAGAAGCAGGTATAACATATAAGTTTTTAAATTTAGTTTTAACTATAACATCATTTAACGAAGATTTATCTATTAACAAATCATATATACTAGCCTTTGTTTCACTTTTATCAATTCCAACACCAGTTGAAGTATTTCCTTGAGGATCCAAATCAATCAATAATGTTTTTTTACCAAGTAAACCAAGAGATGCAGCTAAATTAATACTAGAAGTAGTTTTACCAACTCCACCCTTTTGATTTACAAATGCAATAATTTTTCCCATCAAATCACCTTTTTCATATATATCTTTATACATTTTACCACGTTTTTATAAATAAATCTATTATTTATCTATTTTTTACAAAAATAATATATTATAATAGACTAAATGTATATAATAAAATTATACTATTTGTGAGACAATTAAAGGGGTGAAGCACATGGAAAAGAAAAAAGATATTTATTACACAATAGGAAGGAATATTAGAAAATACAGAATTCAAAAAGGTATGAAACAAAGAGAATTAGCAGAAGCTTTATTTTTAAGTGATAGCTTCATTGCTAAACTAGAATCTGTAACACACCAAACAATAGCAATTGATACATTAGAAGAATTTGCTAAAATACTTGATGTAGATATTAAAGATTTCTTTAACGAAATAGACTAGGAATTACCTAGTCTATTTTAATATCTCAAAATCTTCATCATAAAATGGATCATACTTTTTTAAAACTTTAACTTTCTCACCATTATTATATTTTCTTAACTTTCTAAACTTATCATCATTAAATAAATCTTCATTCATTTCATAGAAAACATATAAAAGTCTACCATAATAATCTTCATTTAGAAGTATTTCTTCAATATCAAAATCTTCATCCTCTACTAAAGAAATAAAATCATTTTCATTATTAGTTAATTTATTATTTAATTTTAAATTTTCATAAATATTAGAAACAATAAATCCAGCAATTTCTTCATTAGTCATATAAAGCATTTCACTTTCATTTTTAAATATTTGAGCAAAATCTTCATATTTAATATCATGATAATCAGAAATAGTTGAAGAATAAGAAATAATATCACTAATCTTACCTAAAATTAAATTTCCATATTCTGTACTCTTAGAAGTTTCCAAAGGAAGTAATGATCCAAATACTCTTCTATATTCCAAATACATAAAAGGATTAATTTTTAGTATCTTATTATATTTACCATCATCAACTATCTTTTTTCTAGATAAAACTTCCAATTTAGTATCAGAATAAAAATAATCAAGAATATTATTAACAATAATATTTTTATCAACCTCATCATCAAATAACTCTAAACATTCATAAGAACTAATATTATTATCTAAATAGTTATATAAACTTTCTTCCTCCATACTTAAATTATCTACTTTATAATTTAAACATTCATAACATATAGAAACTAAATACATTTTTACCAAATTTATATATAAATCTCTATCATTTTTGTCAAAAATTAAATCATAATCAAAATGTAATTTAATATCACCATTAACCAAATTAATAATCCAATCAATTATTTGATCATTTTCCCATTTAGAATTACAAAAGCTTTCAACTTGATCAAACAAAAATCTTTGTATCTCCCCCATTATAGTTGAAACACTAGTAGCATTTTTAATAACATCATTAGGATGCTTATAACTAGGATCTAATTTATAAATAATATCCAATTTTTCAACCTCAAAACTATCTCTTATATCCCTAAAATCATACCATTTAACATTATTATAAATATCCTTATATTTCTTAACTAAATTAATTATAAAATTCTTATCATCATAAAAACACTTCATACATTTATCAATTTTTTCCGTTAATTTAACAATTTTCTCATCAAATTCATCATTACTACCATTAATCTTTAAATTTGCATAAACATTACTAAGAATATAATTCAAAAAATTATATAAATCAACCTTACTTTCGAATTCATTATTTAAATATCTATTAATAGAATCATCTTCTATATAATTATTATAAAATTCAAGTAAATCCAAACCATAAATTATATTTCTAGGTAATAAATATTTATCATAATCCAAACTAGTCATAAAATAATCTAAATATAAATCAGTAAATGCCGAAGATAAATTTTGATTAACAACATTAGCAATCGCCATACACTTATATTTATTATCTTCTTTTTGAAAACTAAAATAATCAGAAATAATTACACTAAACTTATCTAAATTATCATTAACAAACTTAATAACATCTTCACCATCAACTATCTCTTCAAAATCAACTAATATATTTTTCTCATCATCTGATAATTCTTTTCCAATATAACGTTTATATAAATTATAAGTTAAAAAATCTGTAACTATTTTTTTTATTAAATCAGATACTAATTTAGAACTATCTAAACTAGAATCATTAAAAGTAAAATTTAAATTACCTCTAGTTAAAGCATAACTAAGATTAGTATACTCCTCACCCTGTTTCATACAATTATATAAACTATAAAGAATATTATCCATATCTTCATGACTCATAAAATCTCCCCCATATGAAGTATTATAATATAAAAAAATTAAAAAAAAAAGATAAAAATTAATTATTATCTTTTCTACTATCAAATTTTTTTCTTTGCTCTGTATTTAATATTTTCTTTCTAAGTCTAATATGACTTGGAGTAACTTCAACAAGTTCATCAGAATTTATATAATCAAGTGCATATTCTAAAGTAATCAAACGAGGTCTTTTAAGTACAACAGTATGATCCTTACCAGCACTTCTTGTATTAGTAAGATTCTTACCCTTAACAACATTAACAGCAAGATCATTTTCCCTTGAATGTTCACCAACAATCATACCCTCATAAATATCTTCACCAGGTTCAATAAACATAATGCCTCTATCTTCTAATTGTCCAAGTGCATAAGCAGTAGACTTACCATTTTCCATAGAAACTAAAACACCAAGTTTTCTTTCACCAATATCCACAGCCTCACATGGACGATATTCCTTAAAAGTATGATTAATAACACCATAACCTTTAGTTAAAGTCATAAAATCAGTAGTAAATCCAATTAATCCACGAGATGGAATAGTATATACAAGTCTTACTAAACCATTAATATTAGTCATATTATCCATAATAGCACCACGAGTACCTAATTGTTCAATAACATTACCAACCGATTCCTCAGGACATTCTATCTGTAATTCTTCAAATGGTTCACATTTAACTCCATCAATTTCCTTATAAATAACTTGAGGTTTAGAAACTTGCACCTCATAACCTTCACGACGCATATTTTCAATTAAAATTCCTAAATGTAATTCCCCACGTCCAGATACAGTCCAAGTTTCATTATCTGCTTGAACAACACGTAAAGATACATCTTTTTCCGTTTCTTTCATTAATCTTTCTTCAATTTTACGAGCAGTAACAAGCTTTCCTTCCATACCACAAAATGGACTACTATTAACACCAAAATTCATCTGTAATGTAGGTTCATCAATATGTAAAAGTGGTAAAGCCTCTTCGTATCCAATATCACATATAGTCTCCCCTACAGAAATATCAGATAAACCTGCAATAGCAATAATATCACCAGCAGAAGCTTCACTAATTTCTATTCTTTTAAGACCTAAAAATCCATATATTTTTGCTACTCTAAATTGCTTAATAGAACCATCTATTCTAACACAAGTAACCATTTGATTTACTTTGATACTACCTCTTTTAACAAGTCCAATACCAATTCTACCAACAAAATCATTATAATCTAAGAGTGCTGGTTGAAATTGTAAAGCACCATCTTCTACCTTAGGATCAGGTACATTTTCTATAATCATATCAAGAATCTTAGTCATATCAGGTTCTTGAGTTGACAAATCAGCTGATTTACTACAAGTACCATTAATAGCCGAAGCATATATAATAGGAAAATCTAGTTCATCAATATCCGCACCTAATTCAATAAATAAATCCATTACCTCATCAATAACTTCTTTAGGTCTAGCAGAAGGTTTATCTATCTTATTAACAACAACAATAGGTTTTACTTTAGCTTCCATAGCCTTTTTAAGTACAAACTTAGTTTGAGGCATAGTACCTTCATATGCATCAACAACTAAAAGAACTCCATCAACCATATTCATAATTCTCTCAACTTCTCCACCAAAATCAGCATGACCTGGAGTATCAAGAATATTAATACGATAATCTTTATAATTAATAGCTGTTGTCTTAGCTAAAATTGTAATACCTCTTTCCCTTTCAATATCATTAGAATCCATTACTCTTTCTTGAACTTCTTCATTATCTCTAAAAGTACCAGAACAACGTAATAACTTATCAACTAAAGTAGTTTTACCATGGTCAACATGCGCAATAATAGCAATATTTTTCTTCTTCATAAACTGCACTCCCTTTTAAACACTTTTTCCATTATACACACTTTTAACCAAAAAGTAAATACTTTTTTTACTATTCAAGCACATCAAAATTATCAACATTCATATTTTTTTCATATATAGTTATCTTTTCATTATTATCAAGAGTAACTAATAATAAATTAGATAAATCATTATAACCTCTTATTTTTAATTCATGCATTAACCATTTTTCATTCATTTTCATATTTTTTAAATTATCTAACATAATATTACCATCAATAACAACATTAGCAACCAATCCATCTTTTACAACACTCAAATTCATATCACTTATATTAACAGGTCTATATTCTGTTTTAGGTAAAATACTCAAATCCCCACTTGCTTCCATAATTGCATAATCAATTTGACTAATATCAAAATAACCACTCATACGACATTGCTCAAGTAAATCATTAATGTCTAATTTCATCCTTTTCATAGATTTATATAATATTTTACCATCCTGAATAATCATCGTAGGAACACCAATAAAAAATCTTCTAAGTTTAATACTCTTCATAGTTAATTTAGAAACCAAATAAGCAACAAGTCCAAATATTATAACAGCAAGTATCCCATTAACTTCTTGACTATCTAAATTAATAGTCATTTCAGCAGAAAAATTACCAATAGAAATACCTATAACATAATCAAATAAACTAAGTTCAGATACCTGTTTCTTACCAATTAACTTAGTAATAAAAAATAAAGTAATTAAAGAAAGAAGAGCTCTAATAGTAACATCCCATAGTTCACCATAATTAATATTCATAAAATCACCATTATTATTATCATTAAAATTAATAAATATATACAAAAAAACTATCCATTACTGAATAGTTTATTTACTTTCTTTATTTAAACCATATTTTCTGTTAAACTTATCAATTCTTCCAGCTTTTGAAGCAGAACTTGATCCTTTACCACTAAAGAAAGGATGACATTTATCACAAACTTCAATATGTAATTCTGGTTTATTTGACATAACAGTAAAAGTATTACCACAAGAACATGTTACTTTAGTTTCAACATATTCTGGATGTATTCCTTTTTTCATATTGTACTCTCCTTCCGCCATGACTAATTCGTCATAGAAATTAAATTCCTACTTATTTTAGCAAATAATTTTGAATTTTTCAATACTAATCTTTACCTTTTCCAAAAAATCTTAATAAACGAATAAATAAGTTAATAAAATCTAAATATAATTGTAATGCTCCATATATAACCATATTATCTTCATTATCAATACCAATTAAATTTCTTTTAATCATATTAATATCATAAGCAATATAAGCTAAGAATATTATAATACCTAATATACATAAACCTAAACTAAATGTTTCACTACCAATAAAAATATTAACAATACTAGCAATAATAACACCAAATATCGCCATTACCAAATATATTCCTAATTTAGATAAATCTAATTTAGTAAAATATCCAACTAAACCAAATACTAAAAATAATCCCGATGTAATACCAAAAGTATAAACAATAGATCCTAAATCATAAATAATAAAAATAGATGAAAAAGTTAAACCAGTTAAAGCAGAATAAAGTATAAATAATGCTTTCGCAACTATAGGATTAAGTTTATATATTCTAGCACTTAAAAATATTACAACAACAAGTTCAACAATCCATATAATCCAATAATATGATCTAAAAAATAAATTATGTACCATATTATCATTAGTTGAAACATAATACGCAATACCAAATGTTATTGCAAGTCCAATAAACATCCATAAGAATATCTTGGAAAAAACTCTTTTAATATCAATCTCCATAATCATCACCCACCTAAATTATATAATATTTTTTCTAATTAGTAAAGTTTAGATAAATATTCACATATATTATTATTTATAATACTATAATCATTATCATAATCAATAATATCAATTTTATATTTATTAACTAATTTACCTAATCTACTATTAACATACCTAGTTAACTTATCATTATCCAAATAATAATTAAATACTAATATCTTTTCTTTACTATATTTTCTAATAATACTAAATAATTTATCTAAATCATTAATTACCTCATCAATATAATCATAATCATTATTATTTTTATTATACTTTAAATCATTCATACCAATAGAAATAATAATAATATCAGCCTTTATTATAGCATTATCCAATGTATATTTATTTCTATCATAAATAAAATCTTTATTATTATTAATATCATTAATTAAATCTATTATTCTATAATCACCATCATTACCATATAAAACATATTTTTCTAACTTTTTACCATATAAATTTTTTATATCTTTATATAAATTAGTATTATTTAAAATAGTATAATCCCCTATAGATAAAACATATTTTTTTCTATCAATATTTAAATAATAAATTAGAAAAACTAATAACAATATAAAAATAATTAATAATAATTTTTTCATATATACCCCCAAAAAAAAAGTAGAAAATCTACTTAATTATATTTCTTTTAATACTATTTTAGCACCTACATTACTTAACTTTTCAATAATATTTTCATATCCTCTTAAAATATGTTCAACATTAGTAATTTTAGTCTTGCCACTAGCAAGTAACGCAGCAACAACCATAGCAGCACCTGCTCTTAAATCAGTAGCCACAACTTCAGTACCCTTTAAAGGAGTAGGTCCAATAATAGTAGCAGTCTGATTCTTAATAACAATATCAGCACCCATTGAAGTTAAATAAGGAATATGCATAAATCTATTTTCCCATATAGTTTCAGTTACCTTAGATTTTCCCTTACATTGAGTAAGTAAAACAGTAAAAGGTTGCTGCAAATCAGTTGGAAAACCAGGATAAACTAAGGTTTTAATATTAGTTGACTTATATTTTTCCGAACGAGAAATAGTAACAAAATCAGCACCTACTTCAAAATCAACACCAATTTCTTCTAATTTAGATAATAAAGATTCTAAATGCTCAGGAATTAAATTAGATACCTTTAAATTATCTCCACATAAAGCACCCATAATAATATAAGTACCAGCTTCAATTCTATCAGGAATTACCTCATGAAAACATTTATGCAAATGTTCAACACCATAAATTTTAATAGTAGATGTTCCAGCTCCTCTAATTTTAGCACCCATATTATTTAAAAAAGTAGCTACATTAACAATTTCAGGTTCCTTAGCAGCATTATCAATAATAGTTCTACCTTTAGCTCTAACAGCAGCTAACATAATATTAATAGTAGCCCCAACAGATGCAATATCTAAATATATATTAGCACCCTTAAGTTCTTCAGCTTCAACTATATATTTATTTCCTTCATTTATAACTTTAGCACCTAAAGCTTCAAATCCTTTAAGATGTAAATCAATAGGTCTAGCACCTATAGAACATCCACCAGGAAAATACATCATTGCCTTCTTATATTTACCAAGAATAGCTCCCATAAAATAATAAGAAGCTCTTAATTTTTTAGAAATTTCTTCTGGAATCTCTTTATTATTAATAGAACTTGGATCAATAGATAAAGTAGAATCTGTTGATTTTATCTTAGCACCTAAATGTTTTAAAATTTCTTTTAAAGCATCAATATCAGAAATATTTGGAATATTATCTATAGTTACCTCTTCATCACATAAAATAGATGCCGGTACCAAAGCAACCGCACTATTTTTAGCGCCACTTATTTTTATCTCACCACTAAGTGTATTACCACCTTCAATAATAATTTGTTTCATAGTTACCTCCTACTACAATATTTATATTCTAAATATTATTTTGGGTGTTAGCCTTACCTTTACTACCAAGTAAAATTATCTTATTTCTAACACATTCTTTTAAAGCATCTTCACCCAATTTTATTATCTTTCTAGGATCATAAATATCCGAATTAATTTTTTCTTTTAAAGCATTACTCCATGCAATCTGTAATTCAGTATTAATATTTATCTTTGAAATACCACATTCAATAGATTTTTTAATTTGACTATCATAAATACCAGTACCACCATGCAAAACCAAAGGAATATTAGTTATCTTACTAATTTCTAACATTCTATCAAAGTTTAATTTAGGTTCACCTTTATATAATCCGTGCACACTACCTAAAGCAGGAGCTAAAAAATCTATACCAGTTTCTTTCAAATATTTTACACAATCCATAACTTCTGCATACATTATTCCCTGATCCATATTACTTCCAACATGTCCAATCTCACCTTCCACAGTAACATCTCTATCTTTAGAATAACTTACCACTTTCTTAGTTATTTCAATATTTTCATTTAATTCATACATAGACGCATCTATCATTACAGAAGTAAAACCAGAATCAATTGCTTCCTTACAAACTTCAAAACTACTACCATGATCCAAATGTAAAGCAACTGGAATAGTAATATGTAAATAATCAATTAAATCATTAACAATATCATAGATAGTCTTATAACCTCCCATATATTTAGCCGCACCTTCACTAACTCCAAGTATAACAGGACTATTATTACTCTGACATTCCTCTAGAATAAATCTAGTCCATTCTAAGTTATTAATATTAAATTGCGCAACAGCATATTTACCATCTTTAGCAGATTCAAGCATCCTTTTCATATTAACTAACATATTTTATTCTCCTTAAAACGTAATTTAATTATACCATGTATTTTATAATTTCAAAAGCATTTATAAAATATTTAAATAAAAAAAAAGATATTACTTTTTAAATCGAATTTTATTTTTTAATCTATCTTCTTGCTCATCTGACATAATATTACCAGGAATTAATCTCTTACTATCTAAATCATTATAAATAGCAATCATTGTACTTAATTCTTCTTTAGATAATTCTTCAAATAATCTAGCTAAACTTTTAATATCAGTATTTTCAATATAGTCACAATATTCACGTTTTCTATCCATTGTAATAATACAAGGAGCTAAATTATTTTTAGATAAATTATAAGTAAGTAAAATTCTAGCAGTTCTACCATTAGCATCCTCAAAAGGATGAATATGTAAAAATCTAATATGAAACTTTGCTTCCTCTTCAAATCGTTCCTTATCATTTTTAGCTTGACTAATCGAATAATTATAATCTTCAATCAAATAATACAAATCATTTCTTATCATTGATGCTTTACTTCTTTCAATATTAGAACCATTTACTTCTGCCCTAGTTGTTCGAAAATCACTAACTTCTCCACCACTAACTAAATTTGCAACCTCACAAATCAAATTAATAAAACCTATAGGACTATAATCAACATCGTTATTAAAAATATAATTAATTGCACATAACTGATTATAAACATTCATAGACTGTTCAACCGTATCACAATCAGCAGACATACCTTCTAATTGTAAACTTCCTCTAGTTAATTGATATTTAAGTAAATCAAAAAAAATACGTTTAAAAATATTGTCATCTTGTAATTCTAAAAACATATATCCACCTCACAAAAAACTATTATATCATATTTCAAACAAATAATATTAAAAATATTTATTAACAATCTCTTTAACTAAAGAAGTATATTCAATATCAGTACTATCTTCTGCTTCAATTAAACATAAAGGAGGAAATAAAACACACCACCAATTATCACCATTACCACTACCTAATGTAACAACTAAAGATTCATAATATCCTTCATTATAAGTAATACCTTTAAACTCTTTCTTAGGAAAATAATTATAACCAAAATTAATATCAAATCCTAAATTATAATTACTATTTTTTAAATATTTATCAATATCTTCATATACATAATTTAAATTACTATTAATTTTATCTCTAGCAACATCTAAATCAGTAACATTATCAAGTATATTATACATATCATCTTCAACAATATCTTTAACTTCATATTTTATCTTTTGATCATAATCACTATTACTATTAGCAATAACCCTAACTCTAATCGCATCATCAGGAATCATATTATTAACAGTAATAAAATTAGAAATAACAACATAAATAACAATTACTATAGTAAAAGAAAATATATATTTCACTATATCACCTATTAAATATTGATAATATTTTTAAATTTATATACAAAAAAAATCAGAAATCTGATTTTATAAATTATTTGCTATATCAACGAATATATTAATGGGTAATTGTTCCGCTCTAATACTTAAATCCATATTATATTTACTTAATACTTCATTAATTTTATCTAAATCATAATCCTTTAAATTATTTCTTAATGTTTTTCTCTTCTGTTTAAAACTATCTCTTACTAACTTAAAAAACAAATCTTCATTATTTAATTTATAATTATTATCTTTTTTAGTAAATTCAACAACAATACTATCAACATTAGGAACAGGAATAAATATATTTCTACTTACATCCATTATTTTCTTAATAACATAATAATAATTTAAATAAACAGATAAAGAACCATAATTTTTAGAATTAGGAACTGCACTAAATCTATCTCCAACTTCCTTTTGAACCATTACAACAATCTTATCAACATTTATCTTATCTTCAATTATCTTAAGTATTATTGGAGTTGTTATATAATAAGGTAAATTAGCAACCACATATATTTTTTTATAATTATATTCTTTTAAATCATTATTAACATTACACTTTAAAAAATCAATAAAATTAACTTTATAATTATCAACATCTTTTAAATTATCAAATAAAATTGGTTTTAAAGTTTCATCTATTTCATAACACAATACAAATCCAGCACTTTTAGTAAGTTTATAAGTTAAAGAACCAATACCAGGACCTATCTCAATAACTAAAGTATCTTTATCTATTTCTGACTTATCCACAATTTTGTTAATAACATTCTCATCACTTATAAAGTTTTGACCATAAAACTTCTTAATCTTAAATGAATTCTTATCAATATTATGTTTAAAACTCACTGGTGAATATTCCATACTTCCTCCTTATCCACAAAGTTATGCACATTTTGGTGTATAACTACTGTTTAATAAAAAATACTAGAATATTCAATAAACTAGTATTTAAAATAACTACATTTGCTTAGCAGACAAACCTAATACTTCACGTTCTTCAGCCTCATAATCAGGTAATTCAAAACCATCTACTTTATCAATAGAATACATATTTCTATTTTTCTTTACAACGTCCAATAAAGCACCAAACACTGTCAAATCTTGTTTTTTTGTCCAAGAATCCAATTCAGCATAAGGAACCTTTAAAGATTCATTTTCATGATTCATATTTCTTTTTAACCAATCTGTATGAATTGCAATACCTATCATATTATTAATTTCTGGATTTTTTTCCATTTCCTCTATTGAAATACCAGCCTTACTCATTTGTTCATAAACATTAAAAGCACCAATAGCAGCTTCTAAATTTTCTTTTTTAGAATCAGCAGATAATTCATTAAAATTTAATAAAATATTTTCTTTACCATCTTTATAATTACCATTAACACTAGCTTTATGTATTTCATTATCAGTTAAATTTCTTTCAACAAATCTCTTTAAAACAATCCTACCACCATCAATAAAAACAGATTTAAATGTATCAAAATCTTTCTCATCAACTACTAATTTTTTTAAATATCTACGATCCATTCTTACCAACTCAGATATATCTAAATCAACATCAACTCTTTTTTTATCACCTTTATAACAAGCTTTTAAAATTGCATCATACTCCTTATCATGCTTCAAAGTTTCTTGTAATCTCCAAAAATAACCAAACATTTCTTCAGTACACCAATCTTCATGAACTTTTGCAGCAGCATCAATAATTAATTTCTCTTTATCAAATTTTTCCATAAATAATCTTTATATATAAATCAAATTGTTCAATCGCATTTTTATTTAATTTGTTAATAACATCATTAACATCCATTCCTTTTATTTCAGCTATCTTACGAGCTACATAAAAACAATTACTAGGATTATTCTTCTTACCTCTAAAAGGTTCTGGACTTAAATAAGGACTATCAGTCTCAAGTAAAAAATTATCTATATCTAACTTTTCCACAATCTCCTTTAAATTCTTACTATTTTTAAAAGTAAGTACTCCACCAATACCAAGTCTAAAACCAAGTTTAACAAATTCACATGCCATCTCATAACTATAACTAAAGCAATGTATATCACATTTTACCTTAACATCTTTAAGTATATTATAGGTATCTTGAGCAGCATCCCTACTATGTACAACAATTGGTTTATTATATGCCTCAGCTATTTCTATCTGTTTTTTAAATAAATCAATTTGTTTATCTTTATTATCCTTTACATAGTAATAATCTAGTCCTATCTCGCCAATACCTAGCATTTTAGGATTATTTATATTATCTTCTATTATTCTAAAACTATCACTAGTAACATTATCAACCTCTTCAGGATGTATTCCAATAACACCATATACATTATCATATTTATTAACTAGTTCAATAACTTCTAAGTTAGTTTCATCATTATATCCACTAGCAATCATATATCCATCCATACTTCTAATAATATTATCTAAATCATCATATTCATTTTTCTCTAAATGACAATGTGTATCTATTAACATATAATCCTCCCAATAACTATCAATATTATACATAAAAATAATAAAAAAAGGAATCTATACAATATAAATTCCTAATTATATTAATTTATCTTATTAAATAATTATAAATAAACACTAAATCTTCTTAATATTAGTATTTTCATTCATTTCTGATAATTTATTAAAATCTAATTCAACACCTTTTGTTTTAGCAAATTCAACAATCTTTTTCATAATTTCATATTGTAATGAATTAGGAGCATCATTCCATCCCTCTTTAGAAATGATTTGTCTAAATAATGAATAAAAATCATTATCATTTAATATTTGAACACTTAAAATCTCACTATCAATATAACCATAAACTGCAAGTTCTAATTCTTTCATCTCTTCATTGGAATAATCCATATAATCTTCAATATCATTTTTGCAATGATTTAACTCATCTTTTCTATCACTAAATAATGAAATTTTATCATCTATTTCATCAAATTTTGATTCTGCTTCTTTATTAATTACATTATCATTTTCATCATATGGATCAGGTAATTTATCTTGTTCATCATAAAAATAATCTATATCAGTATCAATCCTATTAATATCTTTTTCTACAACATCATAAAGTCCCTCAAATTTAGAAAAATTCCCTTTTTTAGCAAAATATTCATCTCTAATTTCCGAAGTATAATCAATAAAATAATCCTCAGTTATTTTATTAGCTTCATCTAATTCAACTCTATAAGTATCAGATAAAAATTCACTAATATTAAAATCATCTTTACAATATTCAGATAATAATTTAAATAAAGTCTCAAAAGGAACTCCAATATTATTATATTTTCCTATAATACAATCTAACACATCATTTCCTTCAACTCCAGCATTAACTAATTCTCTTACAGTTTGATTAATCAATAACTCAACACTTGATGGTACAATACCAATTTCATCCCTTTTTACATTCAATTCTTCCATTATATCTACCTCCACTATAAAAATAGCAAAAAAAAGTCAAGTATTTGAAAGATAAGATAAAAATAATAAAAATAATAATAATTACAAATAAAAACTATACCACAAAAGTATAGTTTATTAATTACTTAATATACTATGAAACATAATAGTTCCATAAATAATAACTAAATATATAATATTTTCTATCTTCAAACTTACTACAAAACTGCCTAATAATAAAACTGTTAAAAGTACTACTGAACATACTACTAACAACTTATTATCCATGTTTTGTATTGTCATAATTATCTCCTTATTTTTTTAACATAATCACTATATCATAATAAATAAGGTATGACAATTACTTTTAATTTTTTTTAATCGACAAAATACATCATTTTACACATTTTTTTACACATTATTTATTTTTATCAATTCTTACAAATAATGGTTCTGGATTATTTAACTTAATATCAGTATCTAATCCATTAAATTCTTTAATTGATTCAAATGATTTATTTTCTGTATTTAATTGACTAAATATCTTATCTGCTGTCTCAGGTAAAAATGGTTGTAAAAGTACTGTCCCTATTCTTATTGATTCAAGTAAATTATAAATAACTGTCTTTAGTCTATCAGTATTTCCTTCTTTAGCTAGTACCCAAGGCATAGTTTCATCTATATATTTATTAGCCCTTTTAAATATACCAAATACTACATCAATAGCATCAGCTACTTTAAGTTCATCCATTTTACTATTAACTAAATCATAAGCATTTAAACAAGTATTAATTAATTCATTATCAACATCTTCTTTAATACCTACTTCTGGTACAACACCATCAAAATACTTATGAGCCATAGAAATAGTACGATTAACTAAATTACCTAAATTATTAGCTAAATCAGAATTATATCTTTCAATTAATAATTCATCAGTATATGTTCCATCATTAGCAAATGGTATTTCGTGTAAGAAATAATATCTAATCGCATCTACTCCATACTCTTTTACTAAATCATCAGCATATATAATATTACCCTTAGATTTACTCATCTTATCATTACCAACAAGAAGCCATGGATGACCAAATACCTTCTTAGGAAGTGGTAAATCTAATGCCATAAGAATTATAGGCCAATATATAGTATGAAACCTAATAATATCTTTACCAACTAAGTGTACATCACAAGGCCAGTACTTATTAAACTTTTCATCACTACCATCAGGATCATATCCAATAAAAGTAATATAATTTGTAAGTGCATCAAGCCATACATATATAACATGTAGAGGATCAAAGTCAACAGGTATACCCCATTTAAAAGAAGTACGAGTAACACATAAATCTTGTAACCCAGGTTTAATAAAATTATTAATCATTTCATTTTTACGACTTTCAGGTTGAATAAAATTACTACTTTCAATATAATCAAGTAATTTATCAACATATTTACTCATTTTAAAGAAATAAGCTTCTTCACTAGTCTTACTAACCTCTCTACCACAATCAGGACATTTTCCATCTACAAGTTGTGACTCAGTAAAAAATGATTCACAAGGAGTACAATATAATCCTTCATATCTTCCTTTATAAATATCTCCTTTATCATATAATTTCTTAAAAATTTTTTTAACTATATCTTCATGTTTAGGATTAGTAGTTCTTACAAACTTATCATAACTAGTATTCATTGTATCCCATATTTTTCTAACCTCTCTAGCCATATCATCAACAAATTCTTGAGGCTGTAAACCAGCCTTAATAGCTTTTTCTTCAATTTTCTGACCATGTTCATCAGTACCAGTTTGAAAATAAACATCATATCCTTGCAATCTTTTAAATCTAGCTATACTATCAGCTAAAACTACTTCATAAGTATTACCAATATGTGGTTTACCAGAAGCATATGCAATAGATGTTGTTATATAAAATTTATTCTTCTCCATTAATATCCCTCCTAATAATCTGAATTTCTCATATTAAAATCAGATTCTTCATTATCAACTGTTAAATATTTCATAAACATACCTTGAATCATACCTTCACCTTTTTTTACACTATAAGGTTTATCCCCTTCATTTTGAATTCTAATCCAAATATGTCCTTCATTATCTTTATTATTATAGTAATCTTTATCAATTACCCCAATTTGGTTGCACATCCGTACATTATACTTAAAACCCATACTACTTCTATCTACTAAAAGTAATACTTCATTATCTTCCATATTAGCTTTAATACCAGTAGGAATTTTTTTAATTTCTCCAGGTTCTACAGTATAATCATAAAGTGCTTTAAAATCATACCCAGCAGCAAACTCTGTATCCCTTCTAGGTAAAGTATATTCATCATATAATTTTTTATCATCACTTATATCTTTACTAAATTGTTCAAAACTAATCTTTTCAAAATATCTCATAAAATACCTCCTTAAAACAAAAAGCCACCACATCCTATAAGGACGTGATGACGCGGTACCACCTTATTTTATAACTATTGTTATACACTTAAAATTTTAACGCAATCAACGTCTTATACTTATCATATAAGAAACTCCAGAGCCATTCGATTTAATTCATAATATCTAACTTCCACCACCATTAGACTCTCTTTAATTAATCCTTAAATTTCTTTCCTTCTTCGCCTTTTCTGGCCTTATTTTAACATATTTTTACTTATTCTTCAAGATATTTTGTTAAAAATAATGATACTATCTCTACTAATCTCATTTCAAAATCAGTTAATTTATCATTTTCTGACACTATCATAATAAGTCCAATTGCTTCACCAGATACAATAATAGTACTATCAGCATAACTACAATTAATAACTTTATCATCAAGTAACTTTAATTCTTTAATATGATTTTGTAACATCTTTTCCCTTTTTTCAATTAAAAATCTCATATCATCACTAATAGATTTATTAATAATATCTTTTTTTAATTTACCACTACAAGCAATAATATCATTAGTATCCATTATAATAATATTATACTTAGTAAAAATATGCATAGAATCAGCTAATTCCTGAGCCAAATCAGATATCCTCGAAACAACAGAAAACTTTTTTAAAACAATACTATCACCATCAATATATACTTCTAAGTTTTCACCTACCCTAATTCTTAAATTTTTTCTAATTTCCTTTGGTATAACAATTCTTCCTAAATCATCTATTCTTTTAATTACTCCAGTAGATTTCATATAATACCTCATTTCCAGTATTATTTTGAATTATATTACCAAATTTATACAAAAAAAAGATCAAAAATGATCTTTAAATTATTGTTTAAATAACTCAACATTATTATCTACATTAGTTATTTTATCATCAGTATATTTAAATTCATAAATAGGTTGACAATTAGGATAAACACATTCATCATCTAAAATAACTGGTTCTTTACAAGTTTCATTAAATAAATATATTGTATCATTACTAATTGCAATTTTTCCTTTTCCTATCTCACCATCTCCAGATTTAAATACTTTATTATAAAAAGTAGTACCATCTTCATTTATTTCTAAAGTATAATATCTATCTAATTCATCTAACTTTTCTTCATCATATTCACTACTAACATACTTACCAACAAACTTATCAAGTATATTATCAGATTTATTATTAACTACTTCACTACTACAATTATTTAAAGAACTTTCTTTTTTTACAAAATATTTATCATATCCAAAATATAAAGTACAAGTTAATAAAGCAATTATAATAACCATATATAAACTTTCCTTATTCAATTAATTCACCTCCTATTTATAACTAAATTAATAATACCATAAATAAATAAAAAAATAAATAAATATTCAAAATTATATAAACATATAGTAAAATAATAATTCAATTCTAACAATTAATACAACCTAATTCATTAATATAATCAACTAATTCATCAATTACTTCTTCAAACTTTTGACCATTCAATTTAAATTTAGGTATATTTTTATATTCTTTAAAGCTAATTTTCATATCACTTTCTATTTCTTTTAAATAATGTTTCCTATGAGCATCTCGATATTCTTTACTATCAGGAATAACTTCATCATTTTCATCATAAAACAAAATTCTATCATATATATTTTCTAAATTATCAACAATTTCAACAGATATACAATCAGATTTTATAATTCTATCCACAATTCTTTTATAATACATGATAGACATTGACATAACAAAATTATCATTACTATTAATTATATCCATCGCAATCTTTTCTTTTTCTAAGAATTTACTATAAGGAAATGGATAACTAGCATTAAATTTATCAATAGTACCATAATTATCTTTAATAATAAAATTATGATCAAAATATTTATAATTTAATTTTTTAGCAAGTAATTTACCCACTTCATCATTACCAACACATGGTATTCCCCATAACAATATTTTCATAATTCACCTCTAAAATATATCATAAAATGTACCATTATCAAAATCATGCAAAGTACTTAAAAATTCATCCATATTATCTTTAATTATAAAACACATATCTTTATAATCTTCATATTTAACATAGCCAAATTCACTCATACACTCATAAAACTTTTTAATACTCGCAGCTGTTTCTTTAATAGAAGTTTTAGATGCCCACATACACTTTTCTATAAACCAACCATTTAGAAAACTATATACTTCATCCATTCCATCTTCCATCTTAGTAATATCATAATAGTTTAAATAATCATTAATGTACAAGTTAACATTACCAATATGTTTCTTAATTGTTTTATTAACTAAACCTTTATTAGTTAACCATTCTTCAAACTCCTTAATAAATTTTTCATTTCTCTTTGTATTTTCTATTAATTTTTCATCATAATTATTCATATACTACTCCTTCTAAATAAGATTATTATATTTATCATTTCAACAACATTATAAACAAATTATAATTTTATATCAATATTTTTAATATTTTTTTAAACAAAATATATAAATATATGATATAATTTAAACCGAGGTGAAATTTAATGGAAAAAGTTTTTGTTTTTGGACACAAAAAACCAGATACAGATAGTGTTACATCAGCTATAGTACTATCTTATTTAAAAAATCAATTAGGAATGAATACTGAACCAAGAATACTAGGTGAAATTAATAATGAAACTAAATATGTTGAAAATGTTAAACTTCAAATTAAAGATTTAACATATCATACAGGTTTAAACTTCTATGAATCAGATTCAATTTATAATGCATTCAAGTTTATGAATGAAAACAAAGTAAGTGTTTTACCAATAATTGATAAAAATGATAAATTTAAAGGTATTATATCAATGAAAGATATAACTAAAAACTTCCTATCAGATGAATATAATAAAGTAGATTGCTCATTTGATAACTTACTTAAAACAATAGAAGGAGAAGAATTACTTAGATTTGATGATCGTATCAAAGGATCCACTATTGTAAGTGCATATCAACATCAAACATTTATGGATAATGTTAAACTTACTAATGATACAATCCTAATTGTTGGAGATAGAAGTTTCATAATTGAATATGCAATTAAATCTAAAATTAAATTAATAATTATAACAGGTAATAATAATATCAAAGAAGAACATTTAAAATTAGCTAAAGAAAATAAAGTTAATATTATTAAAACAAGTTATGATTCATTTAAAACTATTAAATATATAGGATTTGCTGATGATATATCAAGAATAACATTAACAAATGATATTATAACATTCAAAGAAGATGGATATGT
>CACYFN010000025.1 GCA_902773675.1 uncultured Erysipelotrichaceae bacterium
TTTTTATTGTATAATATTATCTGGAAGGTGAGTTATGAAAATATTATCAGTAAATTGTGGTAGTTCATCATTAAAATTTCAAATGTATGAAATGCCTAATAAAGATGTTTTAATATCAGGAAGATTTGAACGAATTGGAGTAGGAAATAGTTTTTATTCCATTAACATTAAAGGAGAAAAAAAACAAATAGATGTAGAACTAAATAATCATGCCGAAGCAGTAAAATATTTAGTTGATGAATTATTAGAAAATAAAATAGTAGAATCACTAGAAGAAATAAAAGGAGTAGGACATAGAATAGTACAAGGAGCAGATGCTTTTGATAAATCAGTAGTTATTACAGATAGTGTATTAAATAAAATTGATGAATTAAGTTCACTTGCACCTCTACATAATCCAGCCGCTATAATTGGTATAAATGCATTTAAAGAATACATTCCTAATGCCACACCAGTAGCAGTATTTGATACAGCATTCCATCAAACGATGGATGAAGTAGAATATATGTATGCACTTCCATATGAATGGTATACAAAATTTGGAGTAAGAAAATATGGTGCCCATGGTACAAGTCATAAATATATAACTAATGTAATGAATGATTACTACAAGACAAATAAAAAACTAATTATTTGCCATGTAGGTAATGGAGCTAGTATAACAGCAGTAAAAGATGGCAAATGTATTGATACATCAATGGGATTTACTCCAAATGCCGGACTTATGATGGGTTCTCGTTGTGGTGATATAGATGCAAGTATTATTCCATATATGATGGATAAAGCTAATTTAAATTCTAAAGACATAGATAAAGCTATTAACAAAGAAAGTGGATTATTAGGAATAAGTACTCATAGTGACTTTAGAGATGTTTCTAAAGGAGTAAGAGAAAATGATTCAAGATGTATTTTAGCTTATAATATGTATATCAAAAGAATAGTAGATTATATCGCTAAATACTATGTAGAATTAGAAGGAGCAGATGCTATTATCTTTACAGCTGGAGTACTTGAAAATACACCAAAACCAAGATTTGATATAATGAATAAATTATCTTGCCTAGGAGTAATACCAGATATAGAAGCAAATGAAGTAATTGGAGAATTCAAAAAAATTACTAAAGAAGATTCCAAAATAGATTGCTTCATAGTGCCTACTGATGAAGAATTAATGATATCCATTGATACATATGAATTAGTAAAATAATAATTAAAGATATCAAATAATAATATAAGAATAAGGAGAGGATATGTTATGAATAATTTGCCTATAGGAACTATATTTATATCAAATAATACAAGATTAATAATAATAAAGAACCATAAAAATGGTTATATAGTATGCCCATGTAGTGAAAAAGAAATAACTACAAATAAACTATATTTAATTGCTCCTAACCAAATAGAAAAAATATTAAGTTTGGGTTATGTAGATTTGAATAATCATGAACAAAATGTAATACAACCATTTTCTAATAATGTGGTGCCAACTGATATAAACGTTAACTCGAATCAAAATATTAATCAACAAGCTCCTTCAACAGGAAAATATATTTTTGATGAAAATGGTTTTGTAATTGGAGAACAATAAAAAATAGCTTTAGCTATTTTTTGTTTATTCTATAGAAATTTATTGATGGCATATTAAACATTCTAAATCTAATATTTTTAGTACCAATACCACTAGAAATATATAACTTAGTATTATCTAGTTTATAATAATCATTAAAATAATTAGTAGAACCTTTCTCTAAAAATATTTTCTTAATAAAAGGAATATTTACATAACCACCAATACTATGACCGCTTAGAATTAAATCATAATTACTATAATCAATATCATCAACATAATCAGGTTTATGTAAAAGTAAAATACTATAAGTACTTTTAACATAATCAATATCTTTATCATCATTAATACCAGCAATCACAATTGGTTCATTAGTCTTATTATAAACATATTCATAACTATTATCAAGAATAGTAAAATCACTATCGGATAGTATTTCATCTACTTCATCAAACAGTTTATCTTCCTCACCATAAACCGCAAACTTACCGAGATTAGATCTAATACTAGTTAGAATATTTGTAATATTAGTAATATCTTCATCTGTATAATTAATATCTTTATTAAATAAGTCACCAGTAAAAACAACAATATCAGGGTTAATCAAATTAATTCTATCAACAATCTTTTCTAAATTATTTTTATTTGTAGTATGTAAATAATTAATATCACTTATATGAACAATCTTTAAACCATTAAAACTATCTGGAATATTAGCTTTTATAGTATATTCATCAACTTTGAAACCTTTAGTATCAATAAATCTACCATATATAAAAATAAGTGATAAAAAAATTATTAAAAATAAAACAATTTTAACCCATAATCGTATTCTTACTTTCATACTCATCACCAGTTTAATTTTATCACGAAAAATAAATTAAAACAATTAAAATATTTATAAAATAATGTCTACTAGACACTTACTAGATAATAAATAACCATTTTCCTTTATTTTTAAATCAAAATAATGTATAATTAATATGTTAGGACGTGATAGAGTGAATACATTTAAAAAAATATATAAAATGATAAAAAAATATAATACCATTGTACTTGCTCGTCATATAGGGCCAGATCCTGATGCCTTAGGTAGTACATTAGGACTTAAAGAAATAATAAATTATACATTTCCAAATAAATCTGTATATGCCGTAGGAGCACCAGCATCAAAACACAAATATTTTGGAACTCTTGATGAATTACCTAGTAATACTGAAGATAGCTTATTAATAGTCTTAGATACTCCAAATATTAATAGAATAGATGGTATAAATCTAAAAAACTTTAAAGAAGTAATAAAAATTGATCATCATCCATTTGTAGAAAAATTTGGAAATATTGAATTAGTAGATGAAACATCTAGTAGTGCTTGTCAATTAGTAATGGAATTAGTATTCAATACCAAATTAAAACTAAATAAATCAGCAGCCGAAAAACTATATATGGGCCTAATTGGAGATACAAATCGTTTTTTATATAGTTATACAACTACTAAAACATTTGACTTAGTATCAAGTTTAATTAAAGAAACTAAAATAGACTTTACAAGTTTATACGAAAATATGTATATAAAAAGTCTAAAAGAAGTAAGATTTCAAAGTTATGTAATAATGAATCTAATAGTAACAGAAAATGGATTAGGTTATATCAAATTAGATCAAGAATTACTAGATGAACTAGAAGTTGATGTTGCAACCGCTACCAATGCTGTAAATGGATTAAGTTATATTGATGAAATATATGTATGGGTAATATTTGCATATGACAAACAGAATGATAATATAAGAGTATCCATAAGATCACGTGGACCAATCATTAATGAAGTTGCTACTCATTTTAATGGTGGAGGGCACATGTATGCATCAGGTGCTAGAATCAAAGATTTTGAAGTAGCTGATGAATTTATAAAAGAGTTAGATGAAGTTTGTAAACAATACAAAAACTAAGGAGACAATATGAAAAAAACAATAAGAAACTATCGATTAAAAAATAAAAAAGTTATCATTCGAGTAGACTTTAACGTACCAATAAAAGATGGTATAATCCAAGATGATAATAGAATAAAAGCAAGTTTAGAAACTATTAAATATGCAATTAATAAAGGCGCTAAAGTAATACTTATATCTCACTTAGGTAGAGTAAAAACTGAAGAAGATAAAACAGATAAATCTTTAAAACCAGTAAGTGAAGCTCTAAGTAAACTATTAAATCAAAAAGTAATATTCATTCCATTTACTAGAGGAAAAGAATTAGAAAATGCCATTAACAAAATGAATAATGGTGATGTATTATTAATGGAAAATACCAGATTTGAAGATATTGATAATAAAAAAGAATCAAGTAATAATCCAGAATTAGGTGCATATTGGGCAAGTCTTGGAGATATTTTTATTAATGATGCCTTTGCTACTTCCCATAGATCTCATGCATCAAATGTAGGAATAGCCACTCACTTAAAAAGTGGAATAGGATTTCTAATAGAAAAAGAATTAGAAGTATTTAATCCTATATTAAAAAGACCAAAAAGACCATTTATAGTTATCCTAGGTGGAGCCAAAGTAAGTGATAAAATAGGAGTAATTAAAAATCTAGTTAAAAAAGCAGACTATATTTTAATTGGAGGAGGAATGGCTTATACCTTTTTAAAATCAGAAGGATATAATATAGGAAATTCCCTAATGGATTATGATTCAATAGATTTCTGCACGAAAATTTTAAAAAAATATGAAAACAAAATAATATTACCAGTAGATACAGTAAATGGACTTGAAATAAATGAAAATACAAGTACTAATACTTGTTTAATAACCGATATTAAAGAAGATGAAATAGGATTAGATATCGGACCAAAAACCATTGAATTATTTAAAAAATATATCAAAGATAGTAAAACAGTAATATGGAATGGTCCAGTTGGTTATTTTGAAATAGATAAATTTGCAAATGGTACAAAACAGTTATGCGAAATATTAAAACAAAGTAATGCTGAGGTAATCATTGGTGGAGGAGATACCGGATCAGCCGTAAACAAATTTGAATATAGTGACTGCTACAAACACATATCAACAGGTGGAGGAGCTAGCTTAGAATTACTAGAAGGACGTATTTTACCAGGAATAAGTGTTATAAATGATAAACAGTAAACTAAAAAAAGGTATAAACTTTATCACAATAGTATTAATAACATCAATAGTTTTATACCTTTCCTTAAAAGATAATTTTAAAACTATTATCAATCAAATTTTAAATATTAATATAATCTGGTTAATAATAGCTTTTTTATTACTATTAATATACTGGTTATTACGTTCATTAGCCATTCATACATTTGTAAAAATGGTAAAACCCAAAGCCCGCTTCTTTAATTCCTTTCTTCTAATGTTACGTACCCAATTTGTTAATGCTGTAACTCCATTCGCAACAGGAGGACAACCATACCAAGTATACTATCTAAAAAAAAGCAATATAAGTATAACAAATTCAACCGTAATAATAGTTGAAAACTTTATAGTCTATCAAATAGCCTTAGTAACACTAGGACTAATAGCTTTATTTAGTAATATGTTTATGCATATATTCAAACAAAATCAATTATTATCTCATTTAATAGCTATTGGCTTTTTCATGAATACTATGGTAATAGTAGTATTATTCATTGTATCATTTACAAAAAAATTAAATAAAATATTAATAAATATTGGTATAACTATTTTAACTAAACTCCATATTGTTAAAGATAAACAAAAACAATTAGATAAATGGAATGAAAAAATAAATAATTTTCACGAAAGTGCAAGCATATTATTAAAGCATAAAAGATATTTCATAAAAACAATAATATATAATTTTATTGCTTTAATATGTTTATATTTAATTCCCCTTATAGTATTATTTGCCTTTGGTAAATTTAATAATATTAACATCTATGAAACCATAGTTACATCCGCATACGTAATGTTAATAGGATCATTTGTACCAATTCCTGGAGGAAGTGGCGGTCTAGAGTATGGATTTATCGCTTTCTATGGAACATTTATAAAAGGTAGTCTTCTACCAGCTGTAATGCTAGTATGGCGTTTTATAACATATTATTTTGGAATGATTATAGGTGCCATTGCATTTTATATAAAGAAGGTGAAAGAATGAGAATAGGACTATTTACAGATACATATCCACCACATATAAATGGAGTAGCAACTAGTGTATCCATGCTAGAAGCAGCCCTAAGAAAAAAAGGACATACCGTTTATGTTATCACAATAAATCCCGATAATTTATCCTATAATTTTGAAGATGATCATATCATTCGTATACCAGGTATACCAATAGGTATCTATGATTACCGATTAAGTGGAATATACCCAATAAAAGCAGTAAGTAAAATAAAACAACTAAATTTAGATATAATTCATTCTCATACCGAATTTGGAATAGGAATATTTGCTCGTATTATAGCTAAACAATTAGATATACCATTAGTTCATACTTATCATACAATGTATGAAGATTATATTCATTATATAACCAAAGGATATTTTGATAAATCAAGTAAAAAAATAGTTGAATACTTAACTAAATTTTATTGCGATAAAACGGCTACCGAATTAATAGTACCAACAAAAAAAACCTATGATCTATTCAAAGAAAAATACAAATATGATCGTAATGTTCATATCATTCCAACCGGAATTGATTTAGAAAAATTCTATCAAGAAAAAATTAATAAAGAAAAAGTCATCCAATTAAAAGAAAAACTTAATATTAAAAATGATGATTTTGTTATCCTATTTGTAGGTAGAATAGCATCTGAAAAAAGTATTGATTTCCTAATTAATAATCAAGTAGAATTAGTAAAAAAGAATAAAAATTGTAAATTAATTATAGTAGGCAGTGGACCAGATTCAGAAGAATTAGAAAATTTGTCTAAAGAATTAAAAATGGATAAAAATATTATATTCACAGGTAAAGTACCTTGGAATGAAGTAAATTTGTATTACAATTTATCTAATGTATTTACAACTGCATCTCATACTGAAACCCAAGGATTAACTGTAATAGAAGCCATGGCTGCATCCCTACCAGTAGTTGCTCTAGATGATGAAGCATTCAATACAACAGTAATTAATGATTTAAATGGTTATCTATTTAAAGATGATAAAGAATACTGTAAATACATGGAACTATTAATGAATGATCATGAATTAGTAAAAAAACTAGGAAGTCAAGCAAGAATAAACTCTAATCAATATTCATCAAGATATTATGCTGAAAGAGTATTAGATGTATATTATCTATCCTTAGGAGGAAGAAAAAGAAAAAAACCAAAGAAAACATTCTTTAGTACAATTAAAAATGTTTTCAAGAAAGGACTACATGGAAAATAAAATAATAATAGGAAACATGAAAATGTATATGAATCTTCCTGAAATAAAAGATTATATAGATAAAATAGAATCTTTACCTAATAATGTTATATTATGTCCAACCAGTATTTATATTCCATACTTCATAGAAAAAAATATAAATACTGGTATTCAAAACATATATTATGAAGATAATGGTGCCTATACCGGGGAAATATCCATAGAACAAATAAAAAGTATGAATGTATCTCATGTAATAGTTGGCCATAGTGAAAGAAGATTATATTTTCATGAAAGTGATTATGATATCAATAAAAAAGTAAAAAAATTAATTGAACAATCTTTAATACCTATTATATGTGTAGGTGAAACAGAAGAAGAAAAAAATAATAATAAAACAATAGATATTATAAGAGAACAATTAGAAATATCATTAAATGGAATAAGTAATAATCAAGAAAATATCATTATTGCCTATGAACCAAGATGGTCAATAGGTACAGGACTAATACCAAGTAATGAAGAAATAACTAACATAGTTGCTTATATAAAATCATTTAATAGCAATTTAAAAGTTATTTATGGTGGAAGCATTAATGAATCAAATATAGATACAATAAAACAAATAACTAATATTGATGGATTTTTAATTGGACATGCTTGTATAAATCTAGATAAACTTAAAAGCATTATAAATAAAATTAATACATTCGACAGATAAAAAACTTTTTCGACAAAACTAGACAAAACTAGCTAATATAAACTCTAGAACCCGATATAGTATTGTAGTATAATAATTGCAGTAGTAAGATCGGAGGAAATAATATGGAAAAAATTAAACTACTTATGGTAGATGATAATGTACAGTTAATCGAAGCAGTAAAAGAATATTTTAGTAAAAGTAGTAAGATTGAAGTAGTATTTGAAGCCTATGATGGTCAAACGGGAATAGAGTTAATAGAAAAAGAAAAAGACAATTTTGATGTCTTAATACTTGATTTAATAATGCCAAATAAAGATGGACTATATGTTCTTGAAGAAATGAAGAATAGAGGCATAGATAAAAAAGTAATCGTATCAACCAGTTACAACACAGTAGAAGTAATAAGAAAAGTATCTGATTATGGAGTTAATTATTACATGCTAAAACCATTTGATTTTCTAGATTTTGAAAAAAGAATATTAGAACTATTCAATAAAAAAGAAAGTAAAAATATAGATCTTCATTATAATAATATCCAAATGTCCATAACCAAGATATTACACGAATTAGGAATACCATCTCATATTAAAGGATATCAATATATAAGAGAAGGAGTAGGTATAATCTTTGAAAAACCAGAAACAATTGGTGGTATTACCAAAGAATTATATCCAGAATTAGCACAAAAATTTGATACAACCGTATCAAGAGTAGAAAGAGCAATACGTCATGCCATAGAAGTTAGTTGGAATTACGTCATGCCATAGAAGTTAGTTGGAATCGAGGAGACTGGAACCTAATGGAAGAAATATTTGGAAATAGTGTTGATATAGATAAAGCAAAACCAACCAATTCTGAATTTATGGTTACAATAGCAGATAAATTAAGACTAGATTATCATAAAGTATAATCTAGTCTATTTCATTATAAGAAATTGTAAAATAATCATCAAAGTATTATGCATACAATGAAGCCCAATTGGAACAAATATATTTTTTGATTTTTTTAAAGTATATGCAAAAATAAACCCAGGAATACTATATGGAATAATATATAATAATTCTAAAAAAGAATTAGGTTCACTTACATGCATAAAACCAAAAAATAATCCCGAAAAAATAATAAAAAGTATATCAGTTTTAAACATTTTTCTAAAAGATAATCTAAATACCAATTCTTCAAGTATAGGTGCACATAAAATAGTAAGAATAGTAGTAAAAATAGGTGCTTTAGAAAAAGTATCTTCAATTATCTCTTGATTACTAGAAGTACTAATATGTGTAAACATATTAATCATTATTGAACTAATAAGCATTAAACCAAGAAAAATAAACCAATATCTAATATAACTACCAAAATGACATTTCTTAAAATTTTTAAAATCATGAACAATATCTTTTCTATAAATAAGCATAATAATACCAAGTAAAATAAATTCAAAAGATAAATTATATATAATCTTTTGTACCATATTAAAATTGCTTGGATTAATGTGTAGAATATTTAAAATTATAAGAAATATAAAACTAGATAACAAATATAATAAAAGTACCGAAATACCAACTAAAAAATCTTTAAGTTCCTTCTTCATTAATTTCACCTAATTAATTATAACATCCTTTTTAAAATTAATCTATATCATTTTTTAATAACATATGATAAAATAAAATAGGTGATTAGATTGAAAGTATTAAGTATAAAAGAACCCTTTGCTAGTCTAATAAAAGATAACATAAAACATATAGAAACTAGAAGTTGGAAAACAAATTATCGAGGTGAATTATATATACATGCCAGTTTAACAAATTATAAAAAATTAAATGCTAGATTAGAATTAATGAATTTAGTAAAAAAAATTGATACGAATTGTGGATATATAATATGTAAATGTATTCTAAAAGATTGTATATATATGGACGAAGAATTTATAAAACATATAAAAAGTAATCATGAGGAGTATATATGTGGAGAATATAGTATTGGAAGATATGCCTGGGTACTAGATAATATTAAAGTAATAACCCCAATAAAAGCAAAAGGAAAACTAGGAATATGGAATTATGATAATATATCTAATAATAATTAATATAATAGGTTTTATTATTTGTTTTATAGATAAACATCAAGCTAAAAGAAAAAAATATCGAATTCCTGAAAAAATATTACTATTAATTAGTATTATTGGAGGTTGTTTTGGATTTTTTATAGGAATGATACTATTTCATCACAAAACAAAAAAAATTAAGTTTTATATAACAATTCCATTAATAATAATATGGATATTCATTTTACAAAACATAAAAAAAATGTTATAATACTAACCTGTAGGGGGAAAAATATGAAAATAGGAATAGATATTGATGGAGTATTAACAGATTTAAATAAATTTCAAGCAGAACAAGGGAAAAAATATTTTAAAAATGAATTACAATTTTTTAATGAATGTGCATTTGATTTTCGAGACATGTTTCACTGTACTAAAGAAGAAAAAGATGAATTTTGGAAAAAAAATAAATTAAATTATTATCTTAAAGCAGAATGTGATAAATATGCAAGCAAAGTCACACAAATGTTAAAACAACAAGGTCATACTATATATTTATTTACCAATAGGAAAGAAACTAATAATAAGGGTATGATTAGTGATATATATAAAAGACTATTAAAATTTTGGTTAGCCAATAATCAAATAGAATATGATGAAATAATTTATTGTGATCCTGAAAAGAGTGCAGAAGATAAATATTATGCATGTAAAGAAAAAGAAATAGATATAATGATAGAAGATCAAAAATTATCCGCATATTTAGAATCTAATATTTGTAAAGTAATAATTATAAATAGACCATATAATATAGGAGTAAAATTACCAAGTATTACAAGATTAAATAGCTTTGAAACTATAAAAAATGGATTAGAAAAATTAAACAGAAAAAAGGTAAAACAACATGAAGTTAAGCATAAATAATTTATTATTCAACATAAAACATCATCCAATTATTTTTGATAAGAAAAACATACCTAAAAAAAATGAAATAGTTATATTTTGTGGCAATCATCTAACAGAAATAGATTCAAGATTAGTAAGTATAATTACAAAAAGAGATATTTTATGGCTAAATAATAATTATAATTTATGTAAAGAACAATTAGAAAAAGGTGTAAGTGTTGGAACTTTTCCCGAAAATATAATAAATAAATATCGACTTACCCAGTTAAGAATAATGAAATTAGAAAAAAGAATTCTTTCTGAATATAGCAATCCTTATATACGAAGTAGTGATCGTATGAATTATATTTCATATCTACAAGAAGAAATAAAAAAAGAATTAGATAATTTAGAAAAAGCAAAACAAGAATTACAATTACAAGGTATTGAAGTAATAAAAAATGATGTATTATTACCATTTACAGAAGATACAATTAAACTTGCAAATGAAACAAATACAAAAATAGTTCCATTTGCCATTGATTATAATGATTTATATGTACATTCTCCAATTAAAATAAGATTTGGAGAACCAATAATAGTATCCGATAATATAAAAAAAGAAAATGAAATATTAAGAAATAACATAAAACAATTAATATATAAAAATTATTAAATAATATTGACATTTAAAAAAATATAGTGTATTATGTAGTTTAAATTTAAAAAGGAGGTGCATAATATGGAAATATTTTTAATAAAATGTAGCCATAATTATGCCATTTTTAAAACAGTATAAACTAATTATGCTGTTTTTTTGTATTTAGGAGGTAAAAAATGGAATATTTAGATAGAATAAGAAATGATTATTTAAAATTAGTTAGTGAAAATAAAAAATATTCAGAAAGTGATAAAGAAAAAATTACTAAAGCATATTTATTAGCAGAAAAAATGCATGAATGTCAATTTAGAAAGAATAATGACCCCTATATAATACATCCAGTAGAAGTTTCTAAAATTCTTTTATCTCTTAATGCTGATTCAGATACAATATGTGCAGGACTTTTACATGATACTATTGAAGATACTAGTATCACAAAAGATGAAATTGCATACCAATTTAATGATACAATAGCAGAATTAGTAGATGGAGTAACCAAAATGCGAAGAATTAATTTTGAATCCAAAAGAGAGCAAAATTTAGCTAATACCAGAAAAATAATTACTGGAATAATTACTGATGTAAGAATTATTATTATAAAACTAGCAGATAGACTACATAACATGCGAACATTAGAATTTATGAGACCGGAAAAACAAACAGAAATTGCTCTAGAAACGATGGAAATATTTGTACCCCTTGCTAACTATGTAGGAACATATTGGATTAAAAATGAATTAGAAGATTTATCACTATATTACCTAAAAAATGATGTTTACCAACAAATATCAGAAGTAAGACATCGTCAAGAAGTAGGCTTTAATTACTTATTAGATGAAATGAAATATAATATTAATAAAGAATTACTTTATTATGATATAGAAAACGAAATATATTCAAAAATAAAAAATATCTATGGAATATATAAAAGACAAAACGAAGGATATGAATTAGAGGATATGCATGATTTATTATCTTTAAAAATAATTGTTAAAAATATCCCTAATTGTTATCGTACATTAGGACTAGTACACAAAATATATTTACCACTAGATTATAAATTTAAAGATTATATTTGTAAAGAAAAGTCTAATATGTATAGATCCCTTCATACAACTGTATATGGAGAATCAGATAAATTAGTACAAACTAGAATTAGAACCAAAGAAATGGATGAAATTGCCTTAAATGGATTAACAGCTAATTGGAATCTAGATAGTGAAATAGCTAGAAAAGAAATGAAAGAACGCTTTATGCATTTTAAATCATATACAACGCTAAAAGAAATAGATGAAATGTTTAGAACTAATGATGAATTCATCTCCCAAGTAAGAAGTGAAATATTCTCAGATAAAATATATGTCTATACTCCAAAAGGAGAAATGATAGAATTACCATTAGGATCTACTCCAGTAGATTTTGCATATCAAATTCATAGCTACTTAGGAGATAATATTACCGATGTAAAAGTAAATGATAAAAGAGTAAAATTTGATTATCAATTAAAAACCGGAGATAGAGTATTTATTTATACTGAAGGATTACCTCAAGACTTCTATAATGAAGAATCCTTAATGACAGCAAGAGCCAAAAGAAAAATCAAAGAAAAGAAAAAAGACAAATAGTCTTTTTTAATTTCGATATCTTAAAGTATCATTAGAAATATTAAATATAATTCCTACCATAATCATATAACTTAGTAAACTAGAGCCTCCATAACTAATAAAAGGTAACGTTATACCAGTAATAGGCATTAAACCTAAAGTCATTCCAATATTTTGAAATTGTTGATAAATAAGCATGCCTATTATACCAGATATAATATATTTATTAATATTTTTACTACTATTCATCGCAATTAAAATTAACTTAACATCAAAAAATATAATTAATCCAATTAGTAATATTGCTCCAATAATACCAAAATTACTAGTAAATACTGCAAAAATAAAATCTGTTTGTGGTTCAGGAAAATATATAGGAGTATTACCAATACCATGCCCAAATAACCCACTAGATCCAATTGCTGTCATACCTTTCTCAAGCTGAAAACCACTACCACTTGACCAATCAAGTAATCTATCAACCCTAAGAAAAAAATCAGTACCAAATATTTTAATAAATAAATCAGTATTTATAAAATATATAAGCAAGACAGTTCCAACAGTAACTGTTAATAAAGCAATTAGTATAAAAAACCATCTATATCTTACACCAGATACAAATAACATAATAACAGTAATTAATAAATAAATAAGAACAACACCAGTATCAGGCTGTAAAAAAGTTAAAATACTTGGAATAAAAACAATTATAAATATTTTAATTAAAAAGAAAAATTCCTGTTTTAATGTAGGATTAAAATTATCCTCATGAAACTTATTAATCACATTAGCTAAAGTAATAATCAAAATAATTTTCATAAACTCACTTGGTTGAACATTACCAATACCAGGTATAACAAACCAACATTTCGCATAATTAATTTCCTTTCCAAAAATTAATACTAATATTAAAGATAATACACCTATAATATATAATAACTTATAATTCTTGAGGAAAAAATTATTACCAATAAACATAATAAAATAAGCTAAAACAAATCCAATTCCAAACCACATAATCTGTTTAATATATAAATCATTAAAATTTGGACCAAGTAGTTGTTGCGCACTCCATATACTAATAATACTTATTAAAGCAAATACAATTAGTACAATAAGTATACTATTATCTATCTTATATTTAGATATATTCTTCATAGTTATTTCCTTTCATTAATTTCATTATAATTTAATATTCTAAATTTGTAAAGATTATTCTTTATTAATAATATAAATTATACATCTAATTTATATTATATATATTTTATACTTTTTTAAAACTAGATTTGCTTTTTTTCAAAATAATTTGTATAATAAGATAGGTGATTTAAAAATGGATTATTTAAAATATGTAATTATAATTGCAGTATTAGTAGTAATTGCAATTGCAATCATAAGATCAAAAAAGAAAGACTTTAAACTAGAAGCAAATAAACTAATAATATTATTAGGTGGTAAAGATAATGTAGTAAACTATGAAGTAAATAAATCAAGATTCATAGTAACATTAAAAGATGTAACAAAAGCAAATAAAGAAGCAATTCAAAAAATGGGAGCTAAAGGTATAGTAGAAATAGATAACCAATTAAAAATTATACTAGGACCTAATGCTGATCAAATTAAAAAACATATTAATAACTTAAAGTGATTTTTCACTTTTTTTCTTTCTCGACATCATTCGACAAAATTCGACAAATATTTATAATATTATATATTTAGGTGATATTATGAACATTTTCGACACAATCTTACTAGATGTAATCTTAATTATTTTTCCTATATTATTTTATTTAATATATATATTTTCCAATAAAAATATAAATAATAAAACTAAAAATCTAATATACAATATAAGTATTATTTCCTCATTCTTTCTAATAATAAAATTTAGTAATAATAATCTAATTAACTATTTATTATTATCAGTATTAATACTAATTTCATACATAAAAAAACAAATATCTTTATCCCTTTTATTAACACTTTTATTATTTATATTATTAAAAATAAATATCATAATGTATATACCATATCTATCATTAATAGTATTATATATAATAAAAAAACATAAAAATATCTCAAACTTTATATTCATAGATACATTCATGATATTAGTATTAATCACATTATTAATATCTAATTATAGTATCAATAATATTTTTATATTTATAATATCTTACTTAGTAGTACATATTATATACTTATTATTAAATAAAAGTGAAGAAATAATAAAATATCATTTATCATATAAAGAACTACAACAAGAAAAACAAATAAGATTATCATTATTTAAAGTAACCCATGAAATAAAAAATCCCATAGCTGTATGCAAAGGATATCTAGATATGTTAAATACAAATAATCAAGAACAAGTAGAAAAATATATACCAATAATAAAAGGAGAAATAGAAAGATTATTAACTCTTTTAGAAGACTTCATGTTAGTAAATAAAAACAACGTAGATCTAGATATAATGGATATAAACATGTTATTAGAAGAAGTAATAGATAAACTAAAACCAATGTTAGAAGAAAAAAACATTAAACTAGAAAATAATTTAATAGACGATGAAATATATATAAATGGAGACTATAAAAGACTAAGCCAAGTATTTATAAACCTAGTAAAAAATAGTATAGAAGCAATACCTAATAATAAAGAAGGACTAATATCCATAAAAAACAATATAAATAAAAATAACCTTAATATAATAATAGAAGATAATGGAGTAGGAATAAGTAATAAAATATTAAAAAAAATAAAAGAACCATTCTATACAACTAAACAAAGAGGAACAGGACTAGGAGTATCATTATCTAATGAAATAATAAATGCCCATCAAGGCACATTAGAATATCATTCCAAAGAAGGATTATATACTAAAACCATAGTAAAAATACCTCTTTATAAAGAAACATAATAAAACTATTGACATATACCATTAGTAGTGATATTATTATTTTAGCAAGTATTTCTTGCACAAAAAAAGGAAACATTCTAATGCGTAATAGAATGTCTTACCTTTTAAAATAAGGGTCTGACACTCAAATTACAGAGTGTCTTTTTTTATTACTATAATTAGTAGAATAAGTAGTAGTAATATGAATATGATAGAGTGAAATATTTTTATAACAAATATTCTTTTCTTCATAATATCAAATCCTTTCTATATATTTTTATATAATAAAAAGGTAAGACACTCACATTAAAATGTTTCAAAAAGTATTATATAATTACAAGAAATACTTGTCAAATGCTATAATTTCAAAAATGGTAAATATTTAATTACCATTTTTTTTGAAAATCATACAATTTTTATAAAATTGAATACCTAATTTTAGCCATAATTAAAAAATAAATACCAAAATTAAAAAACGTACATATTTAAAAAAATAATAAAAAAAATAAAAAAACATATAATAAAAATATGTTTTTTTTGCTATAATAGATATTAGTTATTGGAGGTAGTTTATGGATTTAATAATAGGTTCCCATGTATCATTTAATAAAGATACGCAAATGATTGGTAGTATAGCAGAAGCATTAAGTTATAAAGCTAATACCTTTATGTTTTATACAGGAGCTCCTCAAAATACAACTAGATGTAGTATAGATAAAAATTTACTTGATAAAGCTAAAGAGTTATTAAAAGAAAATAATATAGATATTAATAATGTAGTAGTACATGCTCCATATATTATTAATTTAGCTAATAATAATAATTTTGATTTCAATGTTAACTTTTTAACTCAAGAAATAAAAAGGGTAGAATTATTAGGAGTAAAATATTTAGTCCTTCATCCAGGTAGTCATGTAGGCCTTGGAGTAGAAAATGGTATAAATAATATTATAAATGCTTTAAATCAAGTATTAGATGAAGATACAAACATTGTTGTTTGTTTAGAAACAATGGCCGGTAAGGGTACAGAACTAGGTAGAACATTTGAAGAAATAAAACAAATTATTGGTGGAGTAAAATATCAAGATAAAGTTGCAGTATGTATGGATACATGTCACATTCATGATGCAGGATATGACCTAAATAATTTTGATAATGTCTTAGAACAATTTAATAAAATAATTGGACTAGATAAATTAAAAGTACTCCACATCAATGATAGTAAAAATATAATAAATAGTCATAAAGATAGACATGAAAACATCGGATATGGTAATATTGGCTTTGATAATTTAATAAATATTATTTATCATGAAAAATTAAAAGGTATTCCTAAAATATTAGAAACACCTTACATCGAAAAAAAAGCTCCATATTTATATGAAATAGAAATGATTAGAAATAAAAAATTCAATGATAATTTAATTAATGATGTAATTAACTATAATAATGATTGATATTTATTCTTATAAGTATCAAATAAATTCTTAATTTTATCATAATTAGAACTAGATACATTATTCTTTAAATCATTAAAAATATTACTAGAATCTCCATATAAAAGATTTTGATAATTATTTTTAATAATATTATAAACATAATTTACCTCATCATTACTTAAATTAATATTATTTTTAATAGCCATATTATTAATATCATTAATAGTTAATTTATTAATATAATTTTTAATTAGTTGTCCTTTCATGCCATCACCATTATATTATATGACTAAATATAATAATAATGAATACAATAATAGTAGGTGATTTTAATGTATAAAAAAATAAATTTAGATTATAGTTCATTAGAACCTTTTATTGATAATGAGACACTAGATATCCATTATAATAAACATTATGGTAAATATTTAGATAATTTAAATAAATTATTAAATAGTGTTGATTATGACTATAAATTTAATTTATTAGAATTAGTAAAAAATATAAATATAATTCCTGAAAATATTAGAGGAGAAGTACTTTATAATGCCGGTGGAGTATTAAACCATGAATTATACTTTGATATATTAAATACAAATGGTAAAAAAGAACCAACTGGTAAACTATTAGAAGAAATAAATAAAAAATATGGATCATTTAATAACTTTGTTATGAAATTTATGGATACAGCTAATAAATTAAAAGGATCAGGATTTACCTATTTAGTACTTAATAATAATGAACTAGAAATAATAAACCTACCAAATCAAGAAACACCTTATATATTTGATATGACACCACTTATAGCTTTAGATATGTGGGAACACTCATACTATTTAAAATATCAAAACAATAAAGAACAATACATTAAAAACTTTTTTTCAATTATCGATTTTAATAAAATAGAAGAAATATATGAAAAAGAAATCCAAAAAAATAAATAAATATAAATATTTAGAAACTAAAAATGTTAAAATCGATAAAATAATTGAAAAAAGATACAAAATATTAATAGTAATAATAATACTAATTATGAGTATATTAATAACTAAACTAATACTTATTCAAGTATTTGATCATGAAAAATATGAAAAAGACTTAGAAAAAATGACTCATAAAGTATTTTATAGTGGAAGCACCCCAAGAGGAAGAATTTACGACCGTAATGGAAATGTACTAGTAGATAATGTAGCTCTAAAAACTATTTATTACAAAAAGCCAAATCATATAAGAACTAGTGAAGAAATAAATACCGCTTATAAAGTAGCTAATTATATAGAAGTAAATTATTCAAAACTAAATGATTATTCCATAAGACAATTCTGGGTAGAAAATAATCCAAGTAAAGCTAGAAAAAAGATAACAGATGAAGAATTACAGCAATTAAAAGAAAGAAAAATAACCAATAATGACATATATAAATATAAAATAGAAAGAGTAACCGAAGAAGAATTAAATGAATTTACTGAACTAGATAAAGAAGCAGCTTATATCTATTATCTAATGAATAAAGGATACTCATATGCTGAAAAAGTAATTAAAAATGTTGATGTAACTGAAGAAGAATATGCAACCATTGCCGAACACTTAGATGAACTTCCTGGAGTAGATATTAAACTAGATTGGGAAAGGTATTACCCATATGAAGATACACTAAAAACAATTTTTGGAACAGTATCAACTAGTGAAAATGGTCTACCCTTAGAATTAAAAGATTATTATCTAGAAAAAGGATATAGCCTAACTGATAGAGTAGGAACAAGTTATCTAGAATATCAATATGAAGAATATCTAAAAGGTAAAAAAGCCATGTATGAATTACTAGATGATGGAAGCTACAAATTAGTAGAAGAAGGAATAAGAGGTAATGACTTAGTATTAACTATTGATATAAATTTACAATTAGAAGTAGATAAAATATTAAGTGAAGAATTACTTGCAACTCAAAATGAACCAAATACCCAGTATTTTGATAAATCATTTGTAATAATAACTAATCCCCAAACCGGAGAAATACTAGCTATGAGTGGTAAAAAAATTATAAAACAAGATAATGGAGAATATAAAGTAGTTGATTATACACCAGGAGTAATAACAACATCAGTTACCCCAGGATCAGTCGTAAAAGGTGCATCCCATATTGTAGGATATAATACAGGAGCCCTAAAAATAGGAGAAAGAAGAAATGATGCTTGTATTAAAATAGCTGCAACCCCACTTAAATGTTCATTATATGAATATGGAAATATTGATGACCTGCAAGCATTAAAATATTCATCAAATACATATCAATTTCATACAGCCATGAAAGTAGGAAAAGCAAACTATGTCTATGATGGACCACTAGTTATTGATAAAGAAGCATTTAATACATATAGAAATACCTTTAAACAATTTGGATTAGGTACTAAAACAGAAATAGACCTACCAAATGAAGCATTAGGTTATATTGGTAATAATACACTATCAGGATACTTACTAGATTTTGCAATTGGACAATATGATACATATACACCAATAGAATTATCCCAATATATTAGTACAATAGCTGCAAATGGTAAAAGAATGAAACCTCATATACTTAAAGAAGTATATTCTTCTAATGTATCAGAATCACTTACCAAATCAATTTATAAATTTGAACCAGTAGTTTTAAATGAAGTAGAAACAGATCAAATCTATATGGATAGAGTCCATGAAGGATTTAAACAAGTACTAGGGCCAGGTGGAACAGGTAATAATTATATAGATGCATCTCATAATCCAGCCGGTAAAACAGGAACATCACAAAGTTTTATCGATACTGATGGAGATGGAAAAATTGATACTGAAACCATTACCACTAACTTTGTAGGATATGCACCATTTGATAATCCAACTGTCTCATTTGCTATAATTTCACCAGATGTCGCTGTTGCAGATGCTCAAGAAAACCAAATTTCTAAAGTAAATAAGAGAATTACGCAAAAAGTTAGTCAAAAATACTTTGAAATTTATAAATAATCTGTTATAATATGGTTACGTCTGAAAAAAAGGAGGAAGAATTATGGCTAAAAAAGGAGAAGCAAGACAAAGAATAACTTTGAAATGTACTGAATGTGGTCATGAAAATTATCGTACAGAAAAAAATAAAAAAAATACAACAGATCGTTTAGAATTAAATAAATATTGTGATAATTGTAAAAAGACTACAGCTCATAAAGAAACAAAATAGGAGGTGTAAAATATGGTTAATGTTAATGATATAAAAAATGGTATGACTATTTTGTTTGAAGGAAATATTTATATAGTACTAGATTTTCAACATGTTAAACCAGGTAAAGGTGCAGCATTCGTAAAAGCAAAACTTAAAAATTTAAGAACTGGTTCAATAGTTGAAAAAACATTTAATTCAAGTATTAAATTAGAAAAAGCTAATATTCAAAAAAATAGTATGCAATACTTATATGCAACAGGTGACACTTATACATTCATGAATATGGAAACATATGAACAAGTAGAACTTACAAAAGAACAACTTGGGTCGGATATTAATTACCTAAAAGAAGGATTAGATGTATTATTATCTTTCTATGAAGGAGAACTACTAGGTGTTATCATGCCAGAAAAAGTAGAATTAAAAGTAGTTAGTACCGAACCTGCTGTTAAAGGTAATACTACTAATAATGCTACTAAAGATGCAGTACTAGAAACAGGAATTACTGTTCGTGTACCATTATTTATAGAACAAGATGAAGTAATAGTTGTAAATACGCAAGATGGAAAATATGCATCTCGTGCTTAAGTAAACCAATAGCGTTTACTTATTTTTTTAAGGAGTATTATGAATGCAGATAATAAACAAATATTAAAAGATATTATTAATAAAATATCTTATATGTGTCCAAATGAAAATATTATAAATCATATAAACAATTTAATTAGAATTAATAAAGATTACATTACAGAAATAAATAATAAATATTTAAGATCCGTAATGTATAATGAAGAATTTGAAATAAATATAAGTGATAATTATTTTACAGTTTATTCAACATCTTGGGGTTCAACAACAAGAAGAAAAATTACATTTTTTAAAATTGATAATAGAATTATTGTATCATTTGATGATAATCAAGTAACAACTGATGGAATAATAAATAAAAACTATAAATATGAATTTGAAGATAATAAACTAATACATAATGAATACTTTAAAAGAGTTAATTTAGAATTTGAAATACATAACACAATAAAAAGAATAAAAAAACAAGAAGAAAAAGAATTAATTCCACTAGATGATAATACCGCACTTGAAAAAGTAACAAAAAATAATCAAACATATTATTATATAGTTAATATTCAAAATATAACATTTGATAATTTAGAAATATATAGTTCCGTTCATTGTGTAACAAGTGAGTTTCTAACACTTGAAGAATATGATGAAAAAATAAAGAAATTAAAGGTGGTAAAATGATTAAGAAAAAAGAAACAGGCTCATTAGTAGTAATATCGGCTCCATCAGGAGCAGGAAAAGGTAGTATAATTAGTAAACTATTAGAAAGAGATAATAAAAATAGATGGTTATCTGTATCAACAACTTCAAGACAAATTCGTAAAAATGATATAGAAGGTGTTACTTATAATTTTGTATCTAAAGAAGAATTCGAAAAAAAGATTGAAGAAGGTTATTTCTTAGAATATACAAATTATGTTGGAAATTATTATGGCACTCCAAAAGAGCATATTGATGAAAAACTAAAAAAAGGTATTGATGTTATTTTAGAAATAGAAATAGAAGGTGCATCAAATATAAAAAAATTAATACCAGAAGCAATATTCATATTTATTATGCCACCATCTATGGAAGAACTAATTAAAAGATTAAAAAGTAGAGGAACAGATTCAAAAGAAAAAATACTAGAAAGATTCTATACTGCATATAAAGAAATAAATGAAGTAACAAAATACAACTACGTAGTTATAAATGATGACCTAGAAGATGCCGTAAATAAAGTAGAAGCTATTTTAAAAGCCGAAAAATGTCGTGTTGATAGAATCGAAGATGTTGAATTAAATAATGATGAAGAATATATTCATGAATTAATAACTCGTGACCTATAATTCTTTTTTTTTGACATTTTTTTCTATTTTCTTTTTAATCAAATATTGATATAATAATATATGAAAGGATGACTCCTATGCATAGAAATAAAAACAAAAAAAAATATATAATAATAGGTATTATTTTAATATTAGGACTAATGGTATTTTTTACAGCTAGATCAGTAAAAGAAGATAGAAAACTTAATTTCTTTGAAAAAATAGTTAAAGACTCAGTTAACTTTGTAGAAAAAATAGTTTATGCACCCATAGATTATGTTAAAGATAAAATAGATCTACAAAAAGAAAAAGATAAAATATATAAAAAATATAAAAATATTGAAAAAGATAAAATAAAAAAAGATACATATAAAGCCCAAATTGATGAATTAAATAAAGAAATAGAAGAATTAAAATCATTACTAGATTTAAATAGTGTTGATAGCCAGTATACAAATATAAATGCAACAGTAATTAATAGAAATATAAATTCATGGCATAATATACTTACCATTGATAAAGGATCTCATGATGGAATAGAAGAAGGATATGCAGTTGTTACTGATAAAGGACTTATTGGTAAAATAGTAGGAGTAAGTGAATTTACTAGTACCATTAAATTATTAACTAGTGATGAAATAAGTAATAAAATATCTGTTAAAATTAATAAAGAAGGAAAAAGTATTTATGGCCTACTTGCTAGTTATAATAGTGAAGATAACGTATATATAATTGAAGGTATAAGTGATATCGATGAATTAGAAGAAGGATCTTATGTTACAACTACTGGTTTAAGTGAATTATTTCCAAGTGGTATATTAATTGGTACTATTAAAAGTGTAATATATGATAACTATGAACTTACTAAAGTAGTAGAAGTAACTCCATCCGTAGACTTTAATGATATAAATTATGTATCAGTATTAAAACATGAGGAAAAGAAATGATTTTATTTATTATATTATCATTCATACTAGAAGGAACTATTTCTAACTTAGTAAGTCCAAACTCAATTATATTACCACTTTTTACCATGACTTCATTAGTAATATGTTATCCCTATTTTAATAAGACAAAAAAATATCATTTCATAATAACTAGTATAATAATAGGTATAATTTATGATATAGCCTATACTAACTCTTTATTTATAAATACCTTTACATTTATCATTTGTTGTTTAATAATAATATACATAGATAACTATATCCACGATAGTTTACTTAATAAAACAATTATAAATATAATAATGATATTACTATTTAAAACAATATCTTATTTATTATTATTTATATTTGGATTCATAAAATTTAACTATAATATACTATTAAAAGGTATTTATTCATCACTAGTTTTAAACATAATATATGGTATAATTTTATATTTTATATGTGATTTCATAAGCAGAAAATTTAATTTAAAAAAGTATGAGTAACAATAATATAAAAATTGTTACTCATTTTTATCTAAAATTATAAAACATTTGTTCGCAAAAACTATTGACATTTATTTTTTAATGTATTATAATTAATTTGTATTAAGGAGGTAAACAGATGGCAAAATCATCAGAAGATAAAACATTAGATCAAGTATTAAAAGATATAGAAAAACAATTTGGAAAAGGATCAGTAATGAGACTAGGTGATCATGAACACCAAAAAATAGATGTAATATCAAGTGGTTCAATATCTCTAGATATTGCCCTAGGAATAGGAGGATATCCTAAAGGAAGAATCATTGAAATATATGGACCAGAATCAAGTGGTAAAACAACATTTGCCCTACATGCAATCGCTCAAGCACAAAAAAATGGCGGAAGAGCAGCATTTATAGATGCAGAACATGCCCTAGATCCAATTTATGCATCCAAATTAGGTGTTAATATAAATGAATTATTATTATCGCAACCAGATAATGGAGAACAAGCATTAGATATTTGTGAAGCATTAGTAAGAAGTGGAGCAATTAGTGTAATTGTAATAGATTCAGTAGCAGCCCTTGTTCCACAAGCCGAAATAGAAGGTGAAATGGGAGATTCTCACATAGGACTTCAAGCAAGATTAATGAGTCAAGCCTTAAGAAAATTATCAGGTATAATTAATAAAACAAATACAGTTGCAATATTTATCAATCAATTACGTGAAAAAGTAGGAATTATGTTTGGTAATCCTGAAGTAACTCCTGGAGGAAGAGCCCTAAAATTTTATTCATCAATCAGACTAGAAGTTAGAAAAGGTGAAGCAATTAAACTAGGAACCAATATTATCGGAAGTAAAGCTAATATTAAAGTAGTAAAAAACAAAATGGCTCCTCCATTTAAAACCTGCTCTGTAGATATTATGTATGGTGAAGGAGTTTCATTACTAGGTGAAATAGTTGATTTAGGAGCAGAATCAGGAGTAATTGAAAAAAGCGGATCTTGGTATGCATATAATGGAGATAAAATTGGTCAAGGAAAAGAAAATGTTAAAGAATGGCTAAAGAAAAACCCAAAAGTAAGAGACGAAATTGAAAAGAAAGTAAGAGATTATTTTAAAGATAGTGATGAATTACAAATAGGTTCAATGGAAGAAGAAAATGAGGAAGATTTTCTAGAAGAATAAAAACTACTT